>NZ_UCNR01000004.1:0-153246 GCF_900474045.1 Synechococcus sp. N19 | reverse complement strand
CCATGCACAAGCGAGCGAGCTAGGCCGTCTCTTCCACCTGGGAGGGGCGGCCTCCTCTTTGCAAAGCAAAATCGTTCGATATTACTTTTCAGCGAATAATTTGGCTACAATCTATTTAGTCAAGCAGGTTGAGGGCTCGGATCCTATTGATCAAGTATCCGGCAAGTTTTCCTAATCGTTAGTGGAGGCTGTGCGCCTTAGAAGCATAAATAAGTCGTATAGGTGCTTTGGGTGACTTCGTTATGTCAAATAAGAACAAGGGGCATAAAGCTGATATTTACTATTGATTATCCGCCTTAATTTTATGCGCTTTACTATTGTTTATGCGTCTGCAACTGGTCATACAGAAGACATCGCGGAAAGGCTGAAAGTGCTATTGCCTGGATCGGAATTAAAAGACCTTGATAGAATAGATTTTACAAAAGAGTTGGAAGAGTCTGAGGCACTCATTTGTTGTACTCCAACGTGGAATACGGGTTCTGAAACCAAGAGATCAGGTACAACATGGGACGAGCATATTGATAATATTCCTCATTTATCTCTACAAGGTAAGCCTATTGCGATTGTAGGTTTAGGTGACTCTGCGGCCTTCAGCAAGTATTTTTGTGATGCAATGGAAGAGCTTTATAGATCATTCGAATCTGCAGGAGGTCGGATGATCGGCCATGTATCAGTTGAGCAATATATCTTTGATGATTCCAAAAGCGTTGTTGACGGCATGTTCTGCGGTCTCCCATTAGATGAAGATAATGAATCCGAAAAAACCGATGAGCGACTTCAGTCTTGGTCCAGGCTAATTATGCAGGAGGCGAGTATATAAAAGTCTGAGAGCGCAATAATTGCCATTACGAAGCTTCGTCAGCTTGTTTTGGCTTCCTCATTCTTGGTTGAACTGTTACCAAGCCTTACTTTAAATTTCCCCTCTAAAAAATTAACAGGTAAGCCGCCAAAGATAGCAACAAGGGCTGGAGTTAATGCCATGCTTACAACTAATAGGCCAATTGGCTGTCTTGTTGACTCGCGAATGGCTATAATAAGAACCCCGCTGCACATAAGTGTGTAGAGAGAGAAAATGAATATAATCTTCAATGAACGCTTCATAATCTCTTGGGTTTTGTAGACAAAATACTCTGTGTAAAAGAAGGATGACTAGGTGTCTTTAGGCTCATCACATCAGTAGTCAAATAACGCTGATCTGACTCCCCGCATCGTCAGAGAGGGAGTCAGTGGTGCTATCAGCGCCCAATGGTCATCACTCCATTGGATGGAGGTTCCGAGGCTCCGCAACAAGCATGGCGTTGTGGATGGATGCTGTTACGTCGTGATGAGGCAATGGCAGTAGCCAAATGATCGTTGCCTATGTTTCGATGTGGTGGAGTCAATAATCAGACAACGCTGAACTGGCTTCCCACTAAAGAAGAGAAGCCAGTTACTCTCCAGCGCCCCAATGACTGTGGATAGGCCATTGGATGGAAAGCCCTAACGGCAGAACTTCCATAAACATCCTGACCTTTGCTGTAGGTTGACTACTAATCCGATGATGTAGAGGCAGTTATCAAATGAGTCTTATCAATTTTGCCAAAGATGCCTGTTAATGCGTACTTTCGCTTTGGCTCTGAGGATTAGTCCCGTAGATGATGTGACATAACACCAGTACTAGGCCAACGATTGGCAGCACGAAAGGAATCATGGTTTAGGATCTGGCTTGGAATACATGATGAACAGCGCACGAGCAGATCGCACATGCAAATATCACTTTTTGATGTTCAGGCGCCAGTAACGCTTAACTGACTCCCCCCGTTTAGAAGAGGAGTCAGTCCCTGAACAGCGCCCAATGGTCAGCACTCCATTGGATGGAAGTGCTGTAATAGAACTTCCAAAAGAATTGTCTCTCTAGCTATGAGCTAAGTGCAGTACAGATGAGGTAATAGCTTCATCCAATGTACGCCAGATATGTTGTGGAATGTCTGGCACTAATGCCCTAGAAAAAGTAAGGCATCATTATTCGCTTTTACCTGTGGTCATCGAGCCTTAGAATTATTACTAGTTCTAAGGCATCAGTTAATGTTTAGGTGCGATTAAATCAGACCTAGTATCGAGAAAAGACCTCTGCTTAGAACTATTAATAATGCAATTGATGTGCAAGTTATCAGGTTTAGTGATACCAGCTGAAAAATGATTGGACTTTGCATTTGTTCAGGAGTTCCCTCGTTTTTTTGTTTTCCAAGGGGTTTGTCCCAATAGGCAAAGACCAGCCCTTTCTTGCCCTCAAGTGTGTTGCGTGTGTTGAGCGCGCCGTATCCAAACTCACTAATTATTTCTGTTTGTCGCCGTATTTTTTTGCTCTCATTGACAAAGATTGATTGAATCCAATCGCTGTGTGTTTTGATTCCAGCGGCAATCCAGAAGATCGCGGTAACCCCAACAAGAACATTGAGAATGTCCATTAGTTCAAAATCATATCTTCGTTGGCTTCGGTTTTTTTATGAAATAATTTGATAGCAATTCATGTCTGCGATGCTGCTTTTGCTGGGTGAATATCGATCACATTTGGTCGTTAAAACTCCGCTTAAATGCTTGTCTTTTTGCACTCTGATGGTATATTTTTATGCTTTTTCTGGTAGCCTGAATTTCTGCTCATATTATACAGAGAAGACTTGGCTTGATTAGACATATCATCTACTTGTTTTCCTGTTCAGCTTTGTTGAGCTCCCCTACTTTTCTGGCTTAGTTGTTTGATTTGGTGGCATCGCTTTTGACTTGTCTTTAGGCTGCTTTTTGCTAGATATTGAACCCTTCTCCTTGGCTGGCTTTGGCTGTTCTCCCGCAGAAGCTTTTTCTTTGTTAGTGCTTGTCGTATTAATATTTTTCTCTATTTTCTGGCTTTTTGCTTCAGGGTCTTTCTGGTCAGGTGCGGGTGTTTCTTTTGTGACCGTTGTCTTTTTTTTGGGTTTAAGTTTGCTTGTATCTAAGGAGCCCTCGCCTAAAGACTTATATCCTAAATAGATTATACCACCCACAACTGGGATTGAAGTAATTCCACCTATCGCAATTTCGAATTCGCTCAACGCCATGGTTCATTTCCCGTGATGATCAACCCCATCATTGAGGAGCGTTGCCACATCGAACTTTTAAAAATTACCTAATGTGGTATCAAATGGTTTTAATAATATGCCTTTTGTGATCGCTGTATGTCTCGATTATCTTCGTTAGAGGTATTCATTGTTTTTACCAGTAATTTTTTGATGTCTTTAATAATGAATTGTCACCTCAGATTAATTGGCCTCCCTTTTTGCCAGGGCTCGCTTGCCATTCAAGCCATCCAGTCAAAACTCTCGAGTTGATTCAATATCAGCTTCGCTTCAGCCTTGTTTAGATCTAGCGCCTGATTTGTCTTCAGAAATAATTGAAAGGTGTTATCGGCAGATATATTTTCATGCAATGAGTTGCGATCGTGACCGTTTTTTAGAATCACAGCTCAGGTCAGGTTCCATCACTGTAAGAGATTTTATAAGAGGACTACTACTCTCCGATCGTTTTTATAGGGGCTATGTCGAATGCAATGGGAACGATCGAGTAGTTGAGCAGGTCATAGGCCGTGTCCTTGGTCGTCCTGTTTACGGACAAGATGAAGTGAAATCTTGGTCCATTGTTATTGCCGATCAGGGATTTGCAGCTTTTGTTGATGGCATCCTGGAATCTCCTGAGTATTTTGAGAGATTTGGAATTGATGGAATCCCCGCTCAAGTAAATCGTATTTTGCCAGGACGCTCTCAAGGAGAGATGCCTATCTACCAGCGACTTCCTCGCTATGGAGAAAGTTGGCGTGATCGACTGATTCGTGATGGATTAATGATCTCTGTAGATGCCTTCAATAAAATCAGTCGGCCAATGACGGTATCCCGTCTCATCTATGAAAAGCCTGAGGGTCGTCTTTTTAAACTCTGGTTTGTTTTCTTGTTTGTTTTAGGCGTCGGAAGTGTTTCCTTGGTTCTTTTAGTCTTCCGCCAGATGTTTACGATTTGAGTGTGTTATTGATTTAAACAGAATTATGTACATTTCGGAAAAATCAGTTGAAGCAGCTTTCTCGGCTAAATCAGTTAATTGTAATGGTCTACGCACTGGGCTAGAGCCATCTTTGGGTGGAGCATTGCGTGAAAAAGCAGTTTGGGTTGATGAGTCTGATTGCATTGGTTGTCGTTACTGTGCACATGTGGCCTCTAATACTTTTGTTATGGTCCCAGAAACAGGTCGTTGCCGTGCTGTGCGACAAGATGGCGATTCAATAGATCGAATCCAGGAGGCGATTGATACCTGTCCTGTTGATTGTATTCATTGGGTAGACTTTGAGTATCGTGATGACGGCGTAGAGATTTGAGCTATGTGAACACTTTAACTCTTCCTTGATTGAAGATACAAGTTGCTATGAATATGTTTGAGGGATGCGTCGATTGATTTTTGATCTATAAAGGGGGGGAATACTTTGTAAACGCCATGCAAACCACAAACCTCCCATGCGCATGTGAACCCTGTGGCTGCAGAGTTGATCCAGAAGCAGCCATCAAGAAAGAAGGCAAGATTTACTTCTCTCAGTCATGTGCTGATGGTCAGGCCGGTGATGACCAATGTTGCTCTAGTTGTAATTGCTGCTAATTATTCGCAGCAGTCACACCCCTGCAAATCATCCACTTTGCATTTGTTTAAGGGTACCACCGATACACAGCTAACTACATTTGAATCCCTAAGTACTCTTACTTGAATCCCGCCGTTCGATTCCTCTACTAATTCCAGAGCTAGGCCAACTAGCTCTTCATTATCTGTATTCTTGTAATTCAATATGACAAGACGTTGAAGTGCTTTTGAATTCAACACCATTAAAAATTCCTGGGAAGTTGATTAACGCTGAACTGACTCCCCCGTCGATGCTCATGGCGGAGAAGTCAGCGGAACTCAGCGCCCAATGGCTGTAGTTAAACCATTGACTGGAGGTTGTGGATGCTCCAACATTATTTTTGCTCTGCCTATGGATTAAGTGCTGACAATATGAAGCGTTTGCGGCGACTTAATGAGTCTCATGAATGTAGTGCACTCGTTGCCTGCAACTGTTAATACAACGCTGATCTGACTCCTCCCCTTCATAAGAGGAGCCAGGCCGTTGCTTGCTGTGTCGGCGAGGGATTGTAACGCTGACACTCAGCGCCCAATGGTTATTGGAGAAACCATTGGATGGAAGGCCCATGCGACTGAAACTTCCGAACAAAGTATGGAATGTATGTCGGATGTTCGTGCTTCAGATGTTGCCATGAGTAGTTTCAAATGAGCAGCGGCATTGTTGTGATGTCTTTTAAGGACTAGTCGGCACCTCCAGTAGAAAACAGGTGTCAGCTTTCGGATCATTGTCCAATAGCCATGGTTGGCCAGAGGGAGCCAAGTGCTGTGTTCCCACCGACGCAAATCGCTGCCACAAGCATCCCGAAGTAAAGGAGCTTGAAGTACCCAAGACGTGTCTCGGGTACCCAAACATCAATTTCCTCTTTGGGCATCAGCCCATCCCGATCTGAGAAAGGATCCCTTGACCGGTGAGTAGCTCAGTGCCAAGACCAATGATGAAACCCATCATTGCCAGGCGGCCGTTCCAGGTTTCAGCGAAAGATGAGAAGCCGAACTTGCTGTCCATAGCGTCGTTAAAAAACGTAACAATCCTATTGGTCCTCTTCTGCTTCTGTTGTGCCAAATGAATCAATCAGCTCCGCAAGCTTTACCTCTGAGCCTTATGCGGTTTTGACAACTCTTGGGAGCCTCCCGAGAGAACTCGGAGTCAGGTCAGTTCACGGCCTGCGCCAGCCACTGTCTTGGGGGTTTGGAGTACAGCTTGGAGCATGTGCCTGATCAGCTGCTCCGCGAAATTCTTTGGCGATCTGACTTTGTGGGGGCGAAACCATCTCCTTGATCAGGAGGAACTCACCTAAGGTCGGGTCATTGCACGGACCTCGACCGGCGCTGCAGATTGTGGCGTCGGTCAATCTTTTTGCTCCGACGCAGTGAGTTCGAGGAGAAGCTTGCGGCCCTCGGCGGCCACTAATCCGCGGTGGCTCAAGGCTTCGATCACAAGATCAGCTCGCCAGATGTATGAGCTGTTGGTGGAGGGGTCGTGGCGATAGTGCTCGCCGAGATTCAGGCCGCCGCCGCGGACATCCATGTTCCGCTTGAGGGTTCTTTCGCTGCATCCAGCAGCGTCCGCTATTGGGCGGGTCTTCAGCCAGGGCATTCCAAGGACACAAAAAGGGTTTGGTGCAGAGCCCCCCTGTGACCACTTCGTCGGGGCTTTATCTGCTGTTCCACCCCTGGGACCCTTTCTGAGGAGCCAACAAGCTCATGCTGTGCACTGCATGTCACCGTCACCGGTGAATGACGATCCGCGCTCCCGTGTGGGTATGGGTGCGGCCCCGAAGGAAATGATCGTGCCCATCGGTCAGGCCGGGGCCTGACCGTTCCGGTTCGCGACTAATGACCCGAGGGTCGGTGGCAGGAACTGGTTGCAACCTGTCTACTACGTGTCATCTCAGGACGCAACACTTTTGAGGTTCTGGTTGTATTCCTCGACGGCTTTTTCCAGCTCGTCCTCGCTCACCCAGGAGCTGTAATAATCCAGATGAACGCGGATTGTGTGTCCTAGCAACGCGCTCGCCTGGGAATAATGTAATTGCTTTTCGGAGTTCTTATGGGCGCGCCATGCCCATCCGTGCCGTAAACCGTATGGCTTTAATCCTGGCGTTTTTTTAACAAGAATCTTCCAATATCTGTATCGAGTCAGTAGCTGGCTGAAGGCTGCGCCGACTTCCTTGAAGGTGTTCTTCTCTTCGACTTTGGCGATCTCGTTTCTGATCGCCAGAGGGAGCTTCCTCGCTCCCCTGCCGTTGTTCCAGAGCATTGCCAGCTCCTTCCCCAAACCCTCTCTGCCATTGAGGTCTAGGGGTTTGACGAGGCGCTCAGGCTTCTCCGTTCCTTGCTCGATGGCTTTGGCGTCGCGTTTGACTTGGCCGCCGACGTACAGCTTCCCGTCATCCTCGAGCCGCATCACAGCAAGCTCGGATGGCCTGAGCCCATAAAGTCCAATTAAGCCCACGGCCAGCCTCAGTTCAAGCTTTCCGTCTGCTTCGAGATTGTCTAACAATGCCTCGAAATTTTCCGGCAGGACAGGAATGGTTTTTGCCTTTGTGATTGTTTCAGTAACTGCTGAGCCAATCAGGCCGCTCATCTTCTTCGGTGGAAGCGGCAGCCATCGTTCGGGTGCTCCCATTTCTTCGACGCCATGCCGCAGTATCCGGGCCACGTCCCGGAGGTTCCGGCGGCGGCCATCTTTGCCGGGCGGCAGTCTTAATTTTCCGGCCTTTCGGTGATCCGGGGGATAAACCTCGTCGAAGTACAGCCGAGCGAAGGCCCGCATCAGCGATGGGCCGTCGTCCGGTGTTGGCCTGGACTTCAGGGTGAGCTTGAACCGGCGGACTCTGATCCGAAGGTCATCGAGGGTTCCTTCACGACGGCTCTCCATCGACTTGAGGAAATCGTCGGCCGCGGCGACCCAGTCGAACTTCCTGAGCGCCGGAGCCTTGCCGCTTTCCTTGCCCAGGGCCTTCAAACGCTTCTCGTTGGCCTCCGGGAGGCTGTGGCCAGCCTTCACGAAGGATCTGACCTCCACAATCGCGTTGAGGATGTCGTTGACCTTGTCGGGCTGCCACGGGATCTCTGTAAGGACAGAGGGCTTTTTGCCGTCTTCCAGCTTCATCGTGATTTGGGTGCGCCCCTTCAGCTGCCGGACTGTCCAGTTTTTGCCGTTCGCGGCCTTATTGGTCGCCCGCATTGCTGCTTCCCAGGGCTGTGCGCTGCGGCTCATTGCGGTGGCGTGCTCCAAATCCGTGGGCGTGCTCCAAAGTGTGCTCCAACTGGTCGTGACACGCAACGACAGGACAGAGCACGGCTCAAGCTCTCTGGCTTGGAAACCAGTCGTGCTCAACGGTCTGGCTAGTGATTTGAAGGTTTTATCGATTTCGGCTTTCAGTTTGACAGTCTCCCTTGCAAGGAGATTGTCACTAGTTCGATCCCACTATCGCCCATTTCAAAACGAAGTGCAGCACTGCGTTTCCTGAGGTTTTGCTTCAGCTCGCCAGCGCTCGCTCTCCAGGAACATCGCTTGTTGGCTGGGCGCTGAATTCACCGCGCAGGACGCCTTCTGCCCTTCGCATCATTTTCAGGCAGGTCTTCCTGTCAGCAGCGGCGTAGGCAGCATCCATGCATTGCACGTACTGCTCTTCAGGAGTCACAAGCCGTTTGCCGTTGGGCGGAGTATCGGTCCGATTCGAATGGCTTGCCGTAGCTGCAATTACTCATCCGCTCGGTGCGTCGGACGGTTGGGTGTGCAAAGGTGGGGCGACGCCAAAGAGCCTGATTGAAGGCCCACTGCGCGAGAACCGATAACTCGATTCCATGAACAGAAGATCCAGCACTCCCCCGAGGGAGTGGCGAAAGGCTGGCAGCAATGCCAGCAGAATTGACCTCAGCGGCTATGCCTCATCTCAGCATCGCCGTTTCCTGAAGGCGGAAGCCGAGCAGGCCCCAGGGGAGCCCAGGCATCGCTGACGAGGTTCGTCCCTTCAGCGGAATGAAGACGCCTCAGCTGTTGCTGCCATCATCCATGACACGTCTGATCAGGCTTTGCGTGAGCCAAAGCAGACCAATGAAACCGGCCGTGACGATCAACAGAGTCAAGATTCAGGTTGTGGTGCGGACGTAGAGACGTGGCTCGATTTGCCACCACATCATCATTGGAAGGTAGGCCTCAAAGGCACTTTGTGATGCAGTTGGTCTTGGCGCTTGTGGTTCCCGTGGTTCTGCTAATGGGGTTCACTGCGCTTTTGGCAACTGGCAGGTTGTCGATCTCTCGCAACGCTGCGTGGTTGTTGGAACGCCAAGGCAGCATCTGGATGGCTGGAATCGTGGCACTTGCTGCTGCTGCGGCTGTGGTTGCTCTGCAGCGTTAAGCCGTCTCGCCGAAGCGCTTTTAAAAGCTTGACCCATCCCCAGCGAGGGAGCGGGATGGGTGGCTTGTCATTTGGAACTCTTGATCAGCGGCTGTTGGAGCGCTTGCGCACAACCCTGGGAGTCTCCCGCTCGGTCTTGGCATCGGTTTCAGACACCGTCTTGTCTTCGCCGGCCGCTTCTCCCTGCCCGGGCTCATCGTCGGGTTCCTGCGCCTCAATCACTCCAAGCACCATGGCGGCTTCCAGCTGATCGCTCATGTCACCGATGGTGAGCAGGGCTTTTAAGACCAGCTGGGCGCGAGGCGCTTTGGGCAGGCCGGGACGAAGCTTTTTGGTGGTGTTCCACAGCTCCAGGGCCACTTCCTTCAGCAGTTCCTTGTCAGCAGCCATTCGATTCGAACGTGAATCGCACCATTCTCGTCATCGAGGGGGTGGTCCCCCTTCCGAATCAGAAGCAGAAGGGCAGGAATTGGGTGCGGCAGGCGGCATAGCCATCAACCAGGGGACCCAGCCCGATCTGGTGAACGATGCCGGCACCGGTGAGCCCCTCGGTGATGATTCCGATCACGATGCCGACCATGGCGGCACGGCCGTTGAAGCGTTCGGCCTTTTTGAGCTGCTCCATGTGGATGTCGCGGGCAGCGACGCCTTGGAACCAGGAATCGCTGGCTTGCGAGGATTTCATCGAACTCAAGCTGTTGTTACAAAGCTTAATCCGAAAAATCAGTTTTTCAGCAGCAGTCGTTCCCCAGGTGTTGGATCGGTCCAGGAGCTGCTAGCCGGCAGCTGGGCTCCAGTGCTGGCTACGGATCCTTTCATTTGCAGGGCCCGACTCAAGGCGCCGCCAAAGCGCACGTCGCCCCCGGATGTGCTGGCGAGCACCGTGGTGGGTTGGAAGCGTTCCACCAGTTGCGGCACCACGGAGCAGCCTTTAACGAACGCTCCAAGCGCCGGCAGCCCCAGATCCACCATCGGCGTGATCACGGCATCCAGGGGCTGTGGCTCCAGGGTTGGATCGAGAAAACCGTGGGGTTCGAGATAGAGCGATCCGGCCGGATGCTCGAGCAGATAACCGTTTTCCACCATCGGCACCGGTGCACCGGCGCTGGCGCGCACCTGCAGGCCCTGGTGGTTGGTGCTCTCTCCGGGGGAGAGGGCTTTCACGCTGGTGAAGCCAAGGCGTTCCACCACCCGTGCTGCAGCCGCCGATCCAATGACGGGCAGGTCCTTGGGGAGAAGCGCCAGGGTGTCCGGATGGGCGTGGTCTGCAAGCCCCTGGGTGAGCAACAGCAGGTTCAGCTTCTCGGGCACCTTGCGCTCGCACGGCAGTTCCCCTTTGAGCAGCCACTCCCCGGGGGGGAAGCTCAGGCTGCCGCGCAACCAGGGATCCACCAGAACGCGGAGATCATCGAATTCGAGCAACCAGCCATTGGCTCCGTAGTACGTGGCGGCCAGGGTCATGACGGGCTTTGCTGCCGCTCGCGGCAGTCGCTGCAGAGACCAAAGAATTCAAGTGTGTGAAACAGGAGATCGAAGCCTTTGCGACCGTCTTCGGGCACCTCCAGGTCGTGAATCGGGCAGTGGTCGAGCGCCTGGGTCTTGCCGCAATCGACGCAGGTGAGGTGGTGGCGATCCCGCTCCAGCGGCGCATAGAGCGCCTCGCCATTGGGCAGGTGGCGGCAGCGCACCAGGCCCCGTTGCTGCAGCTGGCGCAGATTCCGATACACCGTGGCGAGGCCCATGGCCTGTTCGGGCTCCAGGCTGCGGTGCAGCTGCTGACCGCTCATCTCATCACCACAGGCCTGCAGGTTCGCCAGCAAGACCTTCTGGCGGGCATTGATCTGAGTGGCAGGGCGGCGAGTGGCCATGGTTTCAAAGGGCGACCAACCAGCGGCCACTCAACATCACAGCGTTGGATTCAGCCACTGATCAGCTGCTCGCTCAAGCTCCAGAGCCGCTGCCGTTCGGCGGGTTGGCTCGCTGCGGGCGCCACACGGCAGAGCGCCGGTGCACCCCGCAAGCCACCGAACTGTTCAGGGCCGTAGTGCTCGCCACCCTGTGCCGTCGCCGCGGTGGCGGCATGCAGTTGGGGCAGGGCACCCATGCCGGCGCTTTGGAACAAGGGATCCATCAGCCGGTAGACCAGAGCCTCGAAACGGTTGCCGACGCTGGCGATTGCGGTGGGTTGCAGGTCTGTGCGCGCGATGCCGGGATGGGCAGCCAGGGAGCGGATGGGGCTGCCCTGCTCGTGCAGGCGTGCATCCAGCTCAAGGGCAAACATCACGTTGGCGAGTTTGCTTTGGCCATAGGCGCCATAGCGGTCGTAGCTCTTGCTCCAGCTGGGATCGTCCCAGCGGATCTTGCCGAAGTACTGCGCTCCGGAGGTCACCGTCACCACGCGGGGATCGGGCCGGTTCTGCAGCAGCGGCAGCAGGGCCTGGGTCAGGGCCATGTGCCCCAGGTGATTCACCCCGAACTGCAATTCATGGCCCTGGGCGGTGGTGCGGCGCGGCGGTGCCATCACGCCAGCGTTGTTGATCAGTAGATCAAGGCAGCCGTAGCGCTCCCCGACGGTGGCCACCGCCTGTTGCACGCTGGTCAGGTCCGCCAGATCCAGGTCCACCAGATCCACCGCTCCCCCATCGCGCTCCTGCAGCAACTCCTGCTTGGCCCTCTCGGCTTTGCGGGGGCTGCGGCACGCCAACACCACGGTGGCCCCGCAGCGTTTCAAGGCGCGCGCTGTTTCCAGGCCCAGGCCGCTGTTGGCTCCAGTGATCAGGGCGATACGGCCCTGCTGGTTCGGGATGTCAGCCGCGGACCAACCCATCGCGTCATCTGAGCCTGGGCTCAGTCCTCAGGGAAGAGCAGCTCGGCCAGTTCGTCGGCGTCCACGTCGTAGACGCGGGCCAGGCTCGTTTCGATGGCGTTGGTCACCTCACCCGGCAGGAAGCGCATTGAGTTGAGGGCGTCCTCGGCGATGTCGTCGGTGAGCAGCTTGTCGTCGCTGTCCAGCTTTTCGTCATTGATCACCGCCATCACCCAGCTCTGGTAGGCGTAGACCAGATCGGAGAACTCGAGTTCGGGATCGTTCAGGTCCAGGGCCATGGTGCGAATAGCCAGTCGCCCCAGTCTGACCTTTCGCAGGAGAGGATGAACAGCATGGATTCCGCTGATGCCACTGGCCTGCAGGCCACGCTGTTTGATTTTTCAATCGCTGAGCTGGTGCGGCAGCACCGGGAGAGCTTCCAACCCCTGTGGACGGCGGAAAGTTGGGTGAAGCTGCTGATCTGGTTGTCGCTGAATTGCGGCAGCTCCGGAGATGAAGCCGGCATGGCCCGTTTCGTTGAGGCGCTTGGGCCAAGCCTCACCACCCGGATGCGGCGGGTGTTCTTTGAGCGGGAGCTGGAGGCCCTCGATCTGCAGGTGATGGCCGATCCGGCGGAGCAGCAGGTGCTGGTGTTGCCGATGGGCCCGGGTGTTCCCCTCGATCTGGAGCGCGCTGCCACAGTGATTGAACAGGTGCAGTTGCAGGACCATGTGGTGGCTGACCGGTCGCGTTGGCAGCAGCTCGATGCTGTGGTGGCGATTCCTCGCGTGGAGGCCACGGCATGAACCTGATCGGGCGTTACAGCAATCCCGGTTACGCCTCGGTGGCCGATGCGGTGCGTGAGTTCTTCGAGCGCCGGGTCGACTTACAGCGGCCTGGTGTGGCCTTCGGGCCCGAGGGTGAGGGGGAACCGGCGAAACAGAGCACCGACATCAGCCTGGTGGCGATTGATCGCTCGGAACCTGAATCCTTTGCCCTCTCGCAACTGATCCTGCGGGGGGTAACGGCCGGCCTGGAGCGCTATCTGCAGGAGCGGCCGCTGTTCCGTCAGTGCTGCCCGCAGCAGAGCCTGTTTGTGAATCCGATCTTCAACCTCCAGCACTACGCCCCGGGGGAAGGGTTCAAGCGTTGGCACTGCGATTGGACCATCAGCGATGAGGCCACCGAACCGGTGCACCGGGTGCTGGCCTGGATTCTCTATTGCAACGACGTGGATGAGGCTGGCACCGAGTTCCATTGGCAGGACCACCACGAACCGGCGGAGCGGGGCAAGTTGGTGATCTTTCCGGCTGGTCCGTCCCACATTCACCGTGGCCGGGTGAACGAGAGCGCCAGCAAGTTGATCGCCACCGGTTGGATCAACGCCGGACGCCAGGAGGACTACCTACGGCGTCTGGCTAGCTGAGTTGTTGGCAGGATCGCTGTCTGCTTCGGCCTGGAGCTGATTGCTGGGGCTGCCGAGCCGGTGGGTTTCCTCCTTGGAGGGGGGCCATTCCATTGGATACACCTGCCGCTGCGGGGCTGATCTGCGATTTCATCAACGGAGTTTTTCTGGCTGGACAGGGTCAGTTGCGGGCGGATGTGGGGATCCACGCCCTTGATGTGATCGATGGCTTCTTCGGTCACTTCCCGCAGCCGTTCGTAGTCCTTGCTGGAGATGGTTTCTGCGTTGTTGATCGTGCGCGCCACCTTCACCACCACCGGTGGTCTACAGGAGCTGCAGCCTGCGCTGGTCACGGCGAGTGCGATGCCCAAGGCCAGATGCTGGATCCCGATCGCGGCCATGCCATCGCTTCGATAGGCCGATGCTCGGGACGTTGGCCATTGCGGGCAGGGCTTTGCGAGCATGGCCTGCTGAACCGCTGAGCTTTCCGTGCCCGAACTGGCCAAGACCTACGACCCGGTTGGTACGGAGGCCCGCTGGCAGCAGGCCTGGGAGGACCAGGGAGCGTTCCATCCCGACCCGAAGGCCCCCGGTGAACCGTTCTCGGTGGTGATCCCGCCGCCGAACGTCACCGGCAGCCTGCACATGGGCCATGCCTTCAACACGGCCCTGATCGACACGATCGTGCGCTATCACCGCCTGGCGGGAAAGAACGTTCTTTGCTTGCCCGGCACCGATCACGCCTCGATCGCGGTGCAAACGATCCTCGAGAAGCAGCTCAAAGAGGAGGGCAAGACCCGCCACGACCTCGGCCGTGAGGCGTTTCTGGAGCGGGCCTGGCAGTGGAAGGCCGAAAGCGGTGGCCGCATCGTGGGCCAGCTGCGGCGGTTGGGGTATTCCGTGGATTGGAAGCGCCAGCGCTTCACCCTTGATGAAGGCCTGAGTGAGGCGGTGAAGGAGGCCTTCGTGCGGCTGCACGAGCAGGGGCTGATTTACCGCGGTGAATACCTGGTGAACTGGTGCCCCGCCTCCGGTTCGGCGGTGAGTGATCTGGAGGTGGAGATGAAGGAGGTGGACGGCCACCTCTGGCATTTCCGCTATCCGCTTAGCAGCGGCGACGGCCACCTTGAGGTGGCCACCACCCGGCCCGAAACGATGCTGGGCGACACGGCGGTGGCGGTGAACCCCACCGACGAGCGCTACGCCCATCTGGTGGGCCAGACCCTCACCCTGCCGTTCGTGGGGCGGGAGATTCCGATCGTGGCCGACGACCACGTGGAGAAGGAGTTCGGCACCGGCTGCGTCAAGGTGACGCCGGCCCACGACCCCAACGATTTCGCCATCGGCCAGCGCCACGGTCTGCCCCAGATCACGGTGATGCGCAAGAACGGCACCATGAACAAAGAGGCCGGTCAGTTCGAGGGGCTGGATCGCTTCGAGGCCCGCAAGGCTGTGGTGGCCGGTTTGGAGGAGCTGGGGCTGCTGGTGAAGGTGGAGGACTACCGCCACAGCGTTCCCTATTCCGATCGCGGCAAGGTGCCGGTGGAGCCGCTGCTCTCCACCCAGTGGTTTGTCAAAACCGAGCCCCTGGCGGCTCGCTGTCGTGAGGCCCTCGAGAAGCAGGACCCCCGCTTCATCCCCGAGCGCTGGGAGAAGGTGTATCGCGACTGGCTCACCGACATCCGCGACTGGTGCATCAGCCGCCAGCTCTGGTGGGGCCATCGCATCCCCGCCTGGTTTGTGATCAGCGAGACCGGCGGCAAGTACACCGACACCACGCCCTACGTGGTGGCCCGCAACGAAGCCGAAGCCCTGGAGAAGGCTAAGGCGGAGTACGGCGCGGCGGCGGAGATCGAGCAGGACGAAGACGTGCTCGACACCTGGTTCTCCAGTGGCCTCTGGCCCTTCTCCACCCTGGGTTGGCCCGATGCAGACAGCGCCGACCTGCAGCGCTGGTACCCCACCAGCACCCTGGTGACGGGCTTCGACATCATCTTTTTCTGGGTGGCCCGGATGACGATGATGGCCGGCGCCTTCACCGGTGAGATGCCCTTCCAGGACGTCTACATCCATGGCCTGGTGCGGGATGAGCAGAACCGCAAGATGAGCAAGAGCGCCGGCAACGGCATCGATCCGCTGCTGCTGATCGACCGTTACGGCACCGATGCCCTGCGTTTCGCACTGGTGCGGGAGGTGGCCGGAGCGGGGCAGGACATCCGCCTGGACTATGACCGCAAGAAGGACACCTCCGCCACGGTGGAGGCCTCGCGCAACTTCGCCAACAAGCTCTGGAACGCCACCCGCTTCGCCTTGATGAACCTGGGCGGCGAAACACCGGCCCAACTCGGTGAACCCGACCCCGCGGCCCTGCAGCTGGCCGATCGCTGGATTCTCTCCCGCCTGGCCCGGGTGAACCGGGAGACGGCCGAGCGCTACAGCAGTTATGGCCTGGGTGAAGCCGCCAAGGGGCTTTACGAGTTCGCCTGGAACGATGTTTGCGACTGGTATCTGGAGCTGAGCAAGCGCCGGCTCAACCCCGGTGAGAACCCCTCGGCTGAGGCCCTCGCCGATCAGCGGGTGGCCAAGCAGGTGCTGGCCAAGGTGATCAGCCAGATGCACCTGATGCTGCATCCGCTGATGCCCCACCTCACCGAGGAGCTCTGGCACAGCGTCACCGGCGAGCCGGAGACCACCTTCCTGGCCCTGCAGCCTTGGCCGGAGCTGGATGAAGGTGCTTTGGATGATGCGTTGGAAGCCTCGTTCGCTGAGCTGATCGGTGCCATCCGTGTGGTGCGCAACCTGCGGGCGGTGGCGGGCCTCAAGCCCTCGCAATCGGTGCCGGTGCGCTTCGTCACCGGCCGCGGCGAGCTGGCGGCTGTGCTCACTCAGGGCACGGCCGACATCACAGCGTTGACACGGGCGGAGTCGGTGGCGGTGATGGCGCCGGCAGAAGCCGATGCGGCTCCGGTGGCCAAGGCCCTGGCAGGGGTGAGCGGTGAGCTGCAGGTGCTGCTGCCGATCGAAGGCCTCGTCGATCTCGATGCGCTCAAAGGGCGCCTGGAGAAAGACATCGCCAAGGCGGAGAAGGAGATCAAGGGCCTGGCGGGCCGGCTGGGCAACCCCAACTTCGCCGATAAGGCCCCGCCGGAGGTGGTGGCGGAATGCCAGGCCAACCTCGATGAGAAGCAGGCCCAGGCCGATCTGGCCCGCAAGCGCCTGGCGGATCTGAGCTGAGTCGGTGATTCAGGTTGAGGGGCTGAGCAAGATTTATCGGGTTGCCGAGAAGCAGCCCGGCTTGGCCGGCACCCTGCGCCATTTCATCCGCCGCCGCACCCGGGACGTCACCGCGGTGCAGGACGTTTCCTTCCGGATTGAACCTGGAGAGATGGTGGGCTTTCTCGGTGCCAACGGCGCCGGCAAAACCACCACCTTGAAGATGCTCTGCGGCTTGATCCACCCCAGCGCCGGTGAGGTGCAGGTGGCGGGGCACCGGCCCCAGCGCCGTCAGGCGGAGTTTCTGCGCCGGATCACCCTGGTGATGGGGCAGAAGCAGCAGCTGCTCTGGGACCTGCCGCCGATGGATTCGCTGCGGGTGAATGCGGCGGTCTACGGCATCCCTGATGCTGTGGCCCGGCGGCGGATCAAGGTGCTGGCCGATCTGCTGGAGCTGGGGGAGGAACTCACCCGGCCGGTGCGCAAGCTTTCCCTGGGCCAGCGAATGAAGGCCGAACTGTTGGCGGCCCTGCTGCATGAGCCGGAGGTGTTGTTCCTCGATGAACCGACCCTGGGGTTGGATGTGAATGCCCAGGCCCGGGTGCGGCAGTTCCTGGCCGAGTACAACCGCCGCACGGGGGCAACGGTGCTGCTCACCAGCCACTATATGGCTGACATCACGGCCCTCTGCCCCCGGGTGCTGTTGATCCACCAGGGGCGCTTGTTCCACGACGGCCCTCTGGAAGCGCTGGCTGATCAATTGGCACCGGAGCGGGAGGTGCGGCTCGAGTTGGAGTCGCCCGTTTCGGCCGATGCCTTGGCGGGGTTGGGACGTCTGGAGCAGCTGGAGGGCTGTGATGTGCGGCTGCTGGTGCCCCGCGATCAGCTCACCGCCGTGGTGGCGCAACTGCTGGATCGCTTCCCCGTGCGTGATCTGGATGTGACCGATCCACCGATCGAGGGGCTGATCGGTGGGTTGTTCCGGCAGGGGCGGGTCTGATGCGGATCTTCGGGCTGAACCGCCGGATCATCCGGGTGCTGCTGGGCTCCCAGTACGCCCACATGCTCGAGTACCGCGCCGAGATCGCCCTTTGGGCTTTGTCCGGGGTGCTGCCGTTCATCATGCTCAGCGTCTGGAGCGGCAGCGACGCGCGCTCAGGGCTGGGGCTGGATGGTGTGGCCCTGGATCGCTATTTTCTCAGCGCTTTTCTGGTGCGCCAGTTCTCGGTGGTGTGGGTGGTCTACGCCTTCGAGGAAGACGCCCTGCTGGGCCGGCTCTCTCCTTACCTGCTGCAACCGCTGCATCCGCTCTGGCGTTACGTGGCGGCCCACCTCGGCGAGCAGCTCACCCGTCTGCCCTTCGCGGCTCTGATTGCAGCGGTGTTTTTTGCGGTGCGGCCCCAGGCCTTCTGGTTGCCGTCGTTGGGGGGCTTCCTACTGGCCTGGCTGGCCACCTGGCTGGCCTTCGCCATCGCCTTTCTTTTTCAGAGCCTGATTGCGGCCCTCTGCTTCTGGAGTGAGAAGGCCAGTGCCTTGGAGCGTCTGCAGTTCATTCCCTTCCTGTTCCTGTCCGGTCTGCTGGCACCGCTCACGGCCTTTCCGCCGGCGGTGCGGGCCCTGGCCCAGTGGACGCCCTTCCCGTATTTGATCGACTTCCCGGCCCGGGTGCTGGCGGGGCAGCCGGTGGATCTGTTGGCGGGCTTCGGGGCGCAACTGGCCTGGATCGCTCTGCTGTTGCCGCTGGTGCTGCTGCTTTGGCGGGCCGGCGTGCGGCGCTACAGCGCCATGGGGGCCTGATGGGACGCTATTGGCGAACCCTGCGTCGCTTCTGGGGCACGGCCGTGGCCGTGCAGCTGGAGTATCAGGCCAACGTGCTGATCGAGCTGTTGGCGGTAGCGATGAGCCTCAGCGGCAGCCTGTTCCTGCTCTCGCTGTTCTATGGCCCCGATCAGAGGTTGGGGGGCTGGAGCTGGGCCCAGGCCTTGATGGTGCAGGGGCTTTACACGGTGTTCGATGGCATGGCCACCACGTGGTTGCGCCCGAACCTTGGGGCGATCGTCACCCATGTGCGCGAGGGCACCCTGGATTTCGTGCTGCTCAAACCGATCGACAGCCAGTTCTGGTTGTCGCTGCGCACGCTTTCGCCGGCGGGGCTGCCGGAGATCGGCTTGGGGCTTGGGCTTCTGGCCTGGGGCAGCCATCAGGCAGATGTGGTGTTCAGCCTGTCGTCTCTCTTCACCGTGCTGGTGATGCTGCTGTCCGGTGGCTTAATCCTGTACTCGCTCTGGTTTCTGATCGCCGCCACCAGCATCTGGTTCGTCAAAACCTGGAATGCCACTGAGGTGCTCAGAGCTCTGCTGGCCTCCGGCCGTTATCCCCTCAACGCCTACCCACCTGCCCTACGCCTGCTGTTCACCCTGGTGCTGCCGGTGGCCTTTCTCACCACGGTTCCGGCCCAGGTGCTGTTGGGTGAGGCCGCCACACCGATGCTGATGGCTGGCTTGGCTCTGGCGGTGCTGTTCTTTGCGGCGGCGCGGGCCTTCTGGCTCTTTGCCTTGCGCTTCTACACCTCAGCATCGAGTTAGTGCAATGCTCCAGGCCATGTGTGGGTGACTCCGCTTGATCTCCTTGGTTCAGCACTGGTTGCCGGATGTGTTGGAGCTGCTGCGCTCCCCCGCTGGGGCGTTGCTGTTCATGCCGCTCTATGCCCTCTGGGTGACGCTGCTGCTGCCGGGGGTGTGGGCGTCGATGCTGGCCGGGGTGCTCTATGGCACCTGGCTTGGTAGTGGCCTGGTGTTTGTTGGGGCCTGCCTCGGGGCGGTGGTGGTGTTTCTGCTGGGGCGTTCGGTGCTGCGCGACTGGGCCCGGCGCCGGTTGGAGCAGCTCCCCAAGCTGCAGGCGGTGGAGCGGGCCGTGAGCAAGGAGGGCCTGAAGTTGGTGTTGCTGACGCGCCTCTCGCCCGCCTTCCCCTTCTCGCTGCTCAACCTGGCCTACGGCCTCAGTGAGGTGAGCCTGCGGGATTACAGCATCGGCTTGATCGGCATCCTCCCCGGCACGGTGCTGTTCTGCGGTTTGGGGGCCTTGGCCGGTGATGTGGCCCGTTTCGGTGAGGTGCTGGGGGGTGAGGCCGATGCCGGCACCTGGGCGCTGCGGGTGGTGGGGGTGCTCGCCACGCTGGCCGTGGTCTGGCTGGTGAGCCGAGCGGCTCGCCGTGCGCTTCAGGATGTGGAGACGTCGCTCTGATCGGGATTGGGCAGACGCCAGTCCCGCAGGGCAGCGATGAGGATGAACCAGGCCAGGCGTGCGCGGTTGGCTGGGCCGGTGCGCTGCTGCAGCTCAGCCAACTTGGCTCGTCCGCAGTCGGTTTTGATCCAGCGGTGCAGGGCAGGGGTGGATGGGCTCATGGCTGCAGCAGGGCGGTGAGGTCGGCTTCGCTGAGCACCGTCACCCCGAGGCTTTCGGCTTTGGTCAGTTTGCTGCCGGCGGCTTCGCCCGCCACCAGGTAGTCGGTCTTCTTGCTGACGCTGCCGCTCACCTTGCCGCCGGCCGCTTCGATCAGCGCTTTGGCTTCGCTGCGGCTGAGGTTGGGGAGTGTGCCCGTGAGCACCAGGGTTTTGCCCTGCAGCACGCCATCGGCGTCAGCTCCGGCTTGGCTGGCGGCCTCCTGCTCGGAGGCACTCGCCTCCAGGGAGAGCCCAACGCTGCGCAAGTCCTGCAGCAGTTGTTGGTTGGCGGGGGTGCGCAGCCATTGGCCCAGGCTGGCGCTGATTTCCGGGCCGATGCCATGCAGTTCGGCGATCTGCTCCGGGGCCTCCAACGCTGCTGCCGCCAGGCTGTTGATGCTGAAGAAAGCGGCCGCGAGCGCTTTGGCGTTGACCTCGCCGATGTGGCGGATGCCGAGGCCATAAAGCTGGCGGTGCCACGGCTGCTGTTTGGAGGCCTCCAGGGCGTCCACCAGGTTGGTGGCCGACTTGTCGCCCATCCGATCCAGGCTGGCGAGCAGGGCCGCATCCAGGCGGTAGAGATCCGCCAGCGAGCCCACTAGGCCGCGGTCCACCAGCTGTTCGATCAACTTGCTGCCGAGCCCATCCACATCCAGGGCGCCTTTGCTCACCCAGTGCCGCAGGCCACCCCGCAGGATCGCCGGGCAGCTGCTGTTCACGCAGCGGGTGGCGGCTTCATCGCCCTCCCGCACCAGGTTGGAGCCACATTCGGGGCAGTGCTGCGGCAGTTGCACCGGTGTGGCGTCGCTGGGCCTGAGCTCCGGCAGCACCCGCACCACTTCGGGAATGATCTCCCCGGCTTTGCGCACCACGATGGTGTCGCCTAGGTGCAGATCCAGTTCAGCGATCCGATCAGCGTTGTGGAGGGTGGCGCGGCTGACGCTCGTGCCGGCCAGGGCGACTGCTTCGAATTCAGCCACAGGGGTGATGGCACCGGTGCGGCCCACCTGAGCACCAACGCGGAGCAGACGGGTGGGGGCTTCTTCGGCTGGGTATTTGAGGGCGATGGCCCAGCGCGGGGCCTTCTGGGTGAAGCCGGCTTCGTCCTGCAGCTGAAGGTCGTCCAGCTTCACCACCACGCCATCGGTGGCATAGGGGAGGTCATGACGCCCCTGCTCCCAGTGGTCGCAGAAGCGCTGGATGGCGGCCAGGTCTTCGCAGCGCTCCCGGTTCGGGTTCACGCGGAAACCGGCCCTGTTCAGCCACTCCAGAGCCGCCCATTGGCCGGGGGGTTGGGCGTCACCCGGCAGGTGCAGGGTGTAGGCGAAAAAGTCGAGCCGGCGGGCGGCCACCACCTTCGGATCCAGTTGGCGCAGGGTTCCGGCGCAGGCGTTGCGGGGATTGGCGAACAGCGCTTCACCCCGTTGCTCCCGTTCGGCATTGATCGCCGCGAAGGTGGCATCAGGGATGAAGGCTTCTCCTCGCACTTCCACCCATTCCGGTGGGTTCACGATCTGCAGCCGCAGCGGAATGGAACTGATCGTGCGCACGTTGGCGGTGATCTCTTCACCGCGGCTGCCATCGCCCCGTGTGGCGGCCCGCTTCAGCACCCCATTGCGGTAGCTCAGGGCCAGGGCGTTGCCGTCAATTTTCAGTTCCCCCACCAGGGGCAGGCGGGTGTCTTTGGGACGGTCCAGCACCTTGAGCAGCCGCTCGTGCCAGGCCTGCAGGTCGTCGCGGTTGAAGGCGTTGTCGAGGCTGAGCATGCCCACGCGGTGCTCAACGCTGGTGAACCCCTCCGCCGGAGCTCCGCCCACCCGCTGGGTGGGGCTGTCGGACCGTTGCAGGTCCGGATGGTTCTGTTCCAGCTCGAGCAACTCGCGATAGAGGCGGTCGTAGACCGCGTCCTTCATCACCGGAGCATCAAGAACGTAATAGGCGTGGCCGGCACGGTTGAGCAGCTGCCGCAGTTCCGCGGCCCGCTCGTGCGGATCAGCCATTGACCTGGTTGATGCGGGCAATGCGCCAGTTGTCGTCCACCTTGGTGAAGGTGAAGTCGAGGGGGAGCTCTTCGTCGCCTTCGGACTTCAGCTTCACGGTGAGGATCAAGTTGCCTTCCTGTACGCGGGGGCGGCCGGACTTGAGATTGCGGAACTTGTTCAGCTTCAGGCCCGCCAGGAAGCGGATGAACTGCTGGCGGCTCACGTGCTGGCGGTAGGCCTTGGTGGTGAGCAGGTAGGCGGCATCGATGCGGCCGGCAGCCACCTGGGTGAAGAACTGCTTGATCAGCGGATTGATGCCGCGGGCGTCGAGCACCAGCTTCACGGCGTTGTAGATCCAGTACCCCAGCAGGGTGAGACCCCCGGCCAGCAGAGCTTTGCTGCCGATCTCCCGCACCAGTCCCAGTTCCATCACCAGCTGTCAAAGCAGGGCCGAGTCTGACTGACCACGGCAGGATGGCGCTGATTCGGATCTCCTCCCCCCCGTTCTGTGCCTTTGCAGCCCCTGCTGCCGCTGTTTCACCGCCTTAACCGGGAGCATTTCGGCGGTGCTTTGGTGGATGGGGGCCAGCCGCTGACGGCGGTGCGCTGGAGCGATGGCCGGATGAGCCGCACGGCGGGGTTCTACCGCCGTGGCCCCGGTGTGGGTGAGGGCCGCGGCAGCGAGATCGTCCTGTCGCGGCCGGTGCTTGAGCCCTTGCCGCAGATCGCCACGGAAAGCACGCTCTGCCACGAGATGATCCACGCCTGGGTGGATCTGGTGCAGCGTCGCCGCGAAAGCCATGGGCCGTTGTTCCGGGCCCGGATGGCCGCCATAAATGCCGCCCAGAGCCGGTTTCAGGTGAGCATTCGCCACAGCTATCCCGTGCCGCCCCGGCCGCCCCGTTGGCTGGCGGTCTGTCCCCGTTGCGGCCGCCGCACCCCCTGCCGAAGGCGCACACGCAATGCTGCGTGCCGGGCCTGTTGCGTTGAGCATTTCCAGGGCCGCTGGGATGCCAGCTGCGTGCTCAGTTATGTGGAGGCGGAGGGCTAGATGGAGGTGTTCTGGCTCACCCTGGAGTGCGGCGGTGTGGTGATTGTGTTGCTGGGATTGCGGCGGGAACAGTGGTTGCGCCGCCGCCGTCGGTAACGTCAGGGGATGGAGGAGCGTTTCGATCGGTTGGACCGGTTCCGTGATCAGCGGGATCGCCGTCTCGACCAGTTCTTGGAAACCGGCCGTCAGCTCGTGGATGGGGTGTCCGGTCGGCGACCAGGACAACGGCCTGGAGGGCGGCGCTCCGGTTTGGATCTCGATTCGGTGGGCCGCTGGGTCGGCGAAAAGGTCGAGTGGCTGCTGGAAGAGGACGATGACTGGCAGGAGCCCTGGCAAGAGGCTGGCCGTGGTCGGCCAGAGCCTGCACGTTCGATGCGTTCCGCCCGTCGCCCCCTTGAGGCGATCTCCCGCCGGAGCCGCCGCGGAGCAGCAGCGCAGGCTCCAGCGCCCCCATCAACGCCACCCGTGGCTCAGGAGTTCAACGCAGCAGACCAGGGCGAGTGGCCGGAGGACGACAGCTTCCGGGTGCAGCGCTGGTCGCGCTCTGCCCAGCCGGCAGCCCGTCCAGAGCCCGAAGCCGCGCCCAATCCCGCCGGCTCCCGCCGGGCCTTGCCGCGCTCCAGCCGCCGCCGGATCGACTAATGGCTGGCGTGCAGTGAGCGTGGGCTGACCCGGTAGCGGCAGCCCCGTGCAGCGAGCTGATGGTTCACATCCTCGAGCAGCTCTCCAGGCATCTCTTCCGCCATCTGGTCGGCTGTGGCGGTGATCGATGGGGATCCCACCTGCAGCGCTTCCAGCAGTTGGGTCCACTGCTCCACTTGCAGGCTGCGGCTCATCGGCTCATAGCCCTTCTGTTCCAGCAGCTGACTGCAGACCGTGCGGTTCCAGAGCACCGTGCGTCCCTGGCCATGGGGGCCGGTTTGCATGGCGGCGTTGGCGTCGAGGGCGCTTTGGGTGGGGCGGCCCCGCCTGTCACGCCAGCCTTGATGTTCGAGGGTCTTGCCGCAGTGAATCGCCGAAATGCCGTAGATCCGACCGAGGTCGGTGAGGCTGAGCCAGGAGGTGGTGGCAGCCATGACACGGTGCACCGAATTGGCCACATCTTCCTGTGAGCACAACTAATGGCAAGTTGTCAAGAGCAAATCCCAACAAACCCGTAGGTTTGTTCATGAATTTTGTTGAAACTCCTGGCGCAGTGTGGGGCCGAGCCAGGTTTCGAGTTGCGGGCTGAACACTTCGCGAATCACGGTGAGGGCCTTGCCCTGGCGGAAGAAGCGGTAATGGCGGCTCCAGTAGGGGCCGCGATGGCCAAAGGTCTGGTCGAGCCAGTCACCCTCCACCAGCGCTAAGCCATCCACCTCACGGAACAGCTCGGAACGCCCTTCGGTGAGGCTTTTCCAGATCGGCTGGTTGCGGTCCCGCAGGTGCCAATCCGCTTCGGCCTGGTTCCACCAGCTCTCAGCCCAGGCCAGCGGGGTGCCGCCGCAGGTGAGCCACACCTGGCGGCGCAGCAGTGGTGCCTTCAATTCCCTCACCTCTTCCGGTGCCCCGGGGTTGTCGCTCTGGTCGGCCTCCATGGCGACCAGATCCACGGCAACCGGTGAACCGGTGAGCAGGCGCAGGTGGCGGGTGGGGCTGCCATCGCCCAGCAGCATCAGCCGCCAGGGGCCGGGCAGTTGACGCGGACCCTCCGCTGAGAGCACGGCGTCGGTGGGTGCTTGCCAGAGCTGGTGCGGTGATGGATGAAGACGGGGAGTGGGGTTCAGAACAGTCCTCCCACCGAGAGGGTTTGGCGTTGGCCGTTGCGGCTGATCACGGCACCGCTGTCGGTGACCTCGCTGAGCACCCAGCCACTTCTGCCGATCGCTTCACCGATGCCGGCGGACACCGATCCCTGCCCCAGTTGAAATATGGCGGAACTGCTGCCACCAGGGTTCTTCACCACACCGGTGAGTTGCGGGATTGGCCCCATCGGTGCCAACGCCTGATCGCTGCCCAGCGGCTCAACCGTCAAGGGTTGTTGGATCGGCACGGTCAGCGGTTCGAGGCTTTGGATGGCAAGGGAGGCCTCCTCGGGCGTTGCTGTCTCTTCTGCCCGGCTTTCTCGGGCCGCCACTTGCTCGCGCTGCTGCTCGATCAGGGCGGCGTTTTGCTTCCGTTCCAGCTCCAGGCGGGAGCGTTGCAGGCTGCTCACCAGCCAGGCGCTGCAGATCACTCCGGCAACGGCGATGCCACTGATCAGCGGCAGCAGCCAGGTGGAGGGGGAGCGGCGTTCGCTGGGTTCGCTTGGTTTGGTTGTTGGTTCGTGCACATCCACATCCACCGGCACCAGGTGCGGCTGGCTTGGGGCGGTGACCGTCTCGCGGTCGAACACGTTGTCCATCACCTGCTCAGCCCGCAGGTTCCAATAGGCACGTGAGGTGGGAACCCGGGCTGGCAAGGCAGAGGTTTCAGGAGCCCAACGCTATCGAGCTTCTGCAGTGGGGGCGAGGGGTTGGCGTTCCCTTTGCTGCAGTTCCAGCCACATCAGCAGCGCGGTGATGTCCGCTTTGCTGACGCCAGGGATGCGGCTGGCCTGCCCCAGGGTGCTGGGTTGAATCGCCGTGAGCTTTTCGCGTGCTTCATTCGAGAGGGTGCCGATGCCGGCGTAGTTGAGATCGGCCGGCAGCTTGCGCTGGCTTTGGCGTTTCACCTGATCGATCTGCTGCTGCTGCCGTTGCAGGTAGCCGCTGTATTTGATGTCGATCTCGGCGCCCTCGCGCACGGGCAGGGGCAGATCGGCATCAGCCAGGCCATGGCGCACCAGATCGGCGGCGTGCATGCCGGGCCGGCGCAGCAGGTCGGCCAGGGTGATCGAGCCTTTGATCGCTGCACCGGTTTCTTCTTCCACCGTCGGGGCCACTGGATCGCTCGCCTTGAGCCGCACGGTTTCCAGCCGCTGCTTTTCGCCCTCCATCGCCTGGAGTTTGTCTTCGAACAGCTGCCAGCGACGGTCGTCGATCAGGCCCAGCTCACGGCCCAACGGTGTGAGGCGGCGGTCGGCGTTGTCGCCCCGCAGGATCAGGCGGTATTCGCTGCGGCTGGTGAGCACCCGGTAGGGCTCGCGCAGGTCCTTGCTCACCAGATCGTCGATCATCGTGCCGATGTAGCTGCCCTCTCGGGGGAAGTGCACCGGCTCCTGGCCGCCGATCAGCCGGGCGGCGTTGACGCCGGCCACCAGGCCCTGGGCGGCGGCTTCCTCATAGCCCGTGGTGCCATTGAGCTGGCCGGCGCTGAACAGGCCGCGCACCCGCTTGGTTTCCAGGGAAGGCTTGAGCTGGGTGGCGGGCAGATAGTCGTAATCCACCGAGTAAGCCGGCCGCAGCATCACCGCTTGCTCCAGGCCCGGCAGGCTGCGCAGCAGTTGCAGCTGGATCGGTTCCGGCAGGCCGGTGGAGAAGCCCTGCACGTAGATCTCCGGGGTGTCGCGCCCCTCTGGCTCGAGGAAGATCTGGTGGCTGTCCTTGTCCGCAAAGCGAACGATCTTGTCTTCGATTGAGGGGCAATAGCGCGGACCCTTGCTGTCGATCACACCGCCGTAGATGGCGGTGAGGTGCAGGTTGTCGCGGATCAGCTGATGGGTTTCGGCGGTGGTGCGGGTGATGTGGCAGCTCATCTGCTCACCGCTCACCCAGGCGGCTGGGTCAAAGGAGAAGAAGCGATCGGCCGCATCACTGGGCTGCTCCTCCAGTTGATCGAGGGCGATGCTGCGCCGGTCCACCCGGGCGGGGGTACCGGTTTTGAGCCGGTCGGTCTGGAAGCCCAGTTGCTGCAGCGCCTCCGTGAGGCCTTCGGCGGCCTGTTCCCCAGCGCGGCCGGCGGCCATCGATTGATGCCCCACCCAGATGCGGCCGCCGAGGAAGGTGCCGGCGGTGAGGATCACCGCTTTAGCGCCGTAGACGCTGCCGAAATAGGTGCGGATGCCACTGATGCGTTGCTGGTCGCCTTCACCGCTGGTTTCCAGGCTGGTCACCATCGCTTCGCGCAGGGCGAGGTTGGGGGTGTGCTGCAGCAGTTGCAGCATCTGGCGGGAATAGAGGCGTTTGTCGGTCTGGGCGCGCAGGGCCCAAACCGCCGGGCCGCGGCTGGCGTTGAGGATGCGCTTCTGGATCGCGGTGGCATCGGCCAGGCGGCCGATCACCCCACCGAGGGCATCTACTTCATGGACGAGCTGGCTTTTGGCGGGGCCGCCAACGGCCGGGTTGCAGGGCTGCCAAGCGATGCGATCGAGATTGAGGCTGAACAGGGCGGTGTTCAGGCCCAGCCGGGCAGCCGTGATCGCTGCTTCACAGCCGGCATGGCCGCCGCCGACCACGATCACGTCGAAGGATTCGGTGGGGACGGCGCTGAAGCTCATGCCTCCATTATCTGAGTTGGCTCAGGCCGCCAGGTTGCGGAAGCGGGTGAACTGCGGCTCGAACAGCAGCTTCACCGTGCCCACCGGACCGTTGCGGTGCTTGGTCACGATCACTTCGGTGATGCCGCGATCCGGTGTTTCCGGGTTGTAGTACTCATCGCGGTAGATCATCAGCACCAGGTCGGCGTCCTGCTCGATTGAGCCCGATTCCCGCAGGTCGCTCAGCATCGGTCGCTTGTTGGTGCGTGCCTCCACACCCCGGCTCAGCTGGGAGAGGGCAATCACCGGCACGTTCAGTTCCCGGGCCATCTGCTTCAGGCCCCGGGTGATGCGCGAGAGCTCCTGCACGCGGTTGTCCGAGCCCGAGCCTTCCATCAGCTGCAGATAGTCGATCATCACCAGCCCCAGCTCCTTGCCCTGTTCGGCCATCAGCCTCCTGCAGAGCGAGCGCATCTCCAGCACACCGGAGTTCGGTTTGTCGTCTATGAAGATCGGCAGTTGCCCCAAGCTGTTGATGCCCTGGCCCAGCAGCGGCCATTCCTCCTGCTGTAGGCGGCCGGTGCGCAGGCGGCCCGCTTCGATGCCCACCTCCATCGAGAGCAGGCGATAGGTGAGCTGCTCCTTGCTCATCTCCAGGGAGAACAGGCACACCGGCATGTCGTGCAGCTGGGCCACGTTTTTGGCCAGGTTCAGCGCAATCGAGGTTTTGCCCATGGCTGGCCGGCCCGCCACGATGATTAGGTCGCTGCGCTGCAGGCCCTGGGTCATCGCATCCAGGTCGTAGAAGTTCACCGGGATGCCGGCCACCGAGGTGCCCAGCGAGCGGCTTTCGATCTCCTCAAAGGTCTGGGTGAGGATTTCGGCCGTGGGGGTGAGCCCCTTGGAGGGTTTCTCCTGGCTGATGGCAAAGATCTTCTGCTCCGCCTGGTCCAGCACCTGCTCCATCGGCAGGCTTTGATCAAAGCCCAGCTGGATCACTTCATTGCCGGAGCGGATCAGCTGGCGGCGCAGGAACTTGTCCATCACCAGCCGGGCCACCTGCTCGATCGAGGCGGTGGACGGCACCCGCTCCACCAGCTCCACAAGTCGGTTGTTGCCGCCCACTTTCTCCAGGGCGCCGGTGTCGGCCAGCCAGGCGCTCATGGCGGTGAGATCCGTCGGCTTGCCCTGGCCGTGCAGCATCAGGGCGGTGCGGAAGATCTCCCGGTGGGCGTTCAGATAAAACGCCTCCGGCTGCAGTACATCGGCCACGCGCCCAATTGCATCGGGATCGAGCAGGATGCCGCCAAGCACCGCTTCCTCCGCCTCCAGGTTCTGGGGCGGAAGAGAATCGGGCAGAGCCTCGAAATTAGGCTCATCGTCGCGGCCTTTGCCAAAACCACGGCGTCCCCCATCGTTGTTCTCTGGCAGGGGGACGCTCACCATGGCGGCAGGGCGTGAAGCGAAGGGATCACACTTTGGCTCGAATGAGCCGTTTGAGTGTCAATTGACAGCGATCAGTAGCCGACCACTTCCAGGTTGATCTCAGCGGTGACTTCGCTGTGCAGCTTCACCGTCACGGTGTACTTGCCGGTGCGGTGGATCTCAGGCACCACGATGTCGCGGCGGTCGATCTCCTTCTTGGTGGCGGTTTCGATGGCTTCTGCCACGTCACCGTTGGTGACGGTTCCGAACAGCACGTTGTCTTCACCTGTCTGCTTCTTCACGGTGAAGCGACCAATGGTGGAGAGGGCAGTCTTGAAGTCGATGGCTTCTTGCTTCAGAGCGGCCTGACGCTCAGCTTCCTTGGCCCGGCGGTGCTCCACCTGCTTCATCACAGCAGGGGTGAGGGGCACTGCTTTGCCGAAGGGCAGCAGGAAATTGCGGGCGTAACCCGGAGCCACTTCCACCAGGTCTCCGTCCTTGCCGAGGCTGAGGATGTCCTCATTCAGAACGACTTGTACACGCTTAGGCATGGGACCGGTATGAAGGATGGAGACGGGTGCGATCGACCACGTTACGACGTGGCCGGTTGTTGAAGGTTGCTTTGAGCCTCAGGAGGCTCCGGGGACGTAGCGGGCCGTGCGGATCCGGCTGGCCAGTCCGAGACGCTTGAGCAAGCGCACGTGCTGCCAGGTGAGATCGAACTCGAACCAGCGCAAACCGTGGCGTGCACTCGCCGGATGGGCGTGGTGATTGTTGTGCCAACCCTCCCCAAAGGAGAGCAGTGCCACCCACCAGCAGTTGCGGGAGAGGTCGGGGCAATCGAAATTGCGGTAGCCGAAGGCGTGGGTGGCGGAGTTCACCAGCCAAGTCACGTGGTACACGACCACGAGGCGCAGAGGAATGGCCCACAGCACCAGGCCAAGTCCACCGCCGTGCACCTGGGCGGCTTCACCGAACCAGTAGAGCCCAAGGCCCAGGGGGACCTGCAGCAGCAGGAACCAGCGGTCGAGCCAGCGGTAGAAGGGGTCACACTGCAGATCGCCGGCGTAGCGGTCGAGTTCCTTCAGGGCCGGGATGTCGTGCAACATCCATTCGCTGTGGGCCCACCACAGGCCACGGCCAGCGTCATGGTGATCCGTGGGCTGATCCGAAAAACGGTGGTGATGGCGGTGCAGACCCACCCATTCGATCGGGCCGCTCTGGCAGGCCAGGGTGCCCATCAGCACCAGGATGCGCTCAACCCACACCGGCACCACCAGGCTGCGGTGCGCCACCAGACGGTGCAGGCCCAGGGTGACGCCCAGCACCGTTATCCAATAGAGAACGCCAAAGGCCACAACGCCCTGCCAGCTCCAGAAGCGCGGGAGCAGCGCCACGGTGGCGAGCACGTGCATCACCAGCATGAAGCTGGTGGTTCCCATCTTGAATTTGCGCTGACGCGCGGGCAGTCGGTCGCGCGGTGCCATCACCGCGGCCCGCTGCCGAAGCTCGCGGGTGTCAGCTGTTTGCGAGGAAACCAAGCGGATTCTCCTTGGATTGACAAAGCCGCTCAGACAGGAAAACCAGGGAGCGGATGGTGCCGTTAGTGACAGAAATCTAAAGGAGTTGCCGCATTGCAGCGGCTCCCCGCTTTGTGAATTCTGGCGTTGGCCAGGGTTTAGGAAGGCATGACATCCGTCAGGCAAGTGGTGATCAGTGCGTTTGCAGAGGACCTGATCAACGCGGTGGAGCGGGAGCAGGCTGACCTGGCTGCAGCGAGGACGGCGGCGGTGGAGCAACGCCTGCAGCGCGTGTTGGAGGCCCTGGCGGCGGAGCGCGTTGGCACCCAGCACTTTGCGTCGCTCACCGGTTATGGCCACGGGGATCAGGGCCGCGAGGTGGTGGATCGGGTTTTTGCCCGGGTGCTGGGGGCCGAAGCCGCCGCGGTGCGCCTGCAATTCGTCAGTGGCACCCACGCCATCGCCGCTGCACTGTTCGGCGTGCTGCGGCCCGGGGATCGTCTGCTTTCGATCACGGGTCGTCCCTACGACACCCTTGAGGAGGTGATCGGTCTGCGCGGCAAGGGCCAGGGTTCCCTGGCGGAATTCGGGGTTGCCTACGACGAAATCGATCTGCAGCCGGATGGGGCGGTGGATCAGGCGGCCTTGAACCAGGCCCTGGAGCAGCCCTGCCGGATGGTGCTGATCCAGCGCAGCTGCGGCTACAGCTGGCGTCCGTCGGTCACGGTTGAGCAGATCGCCGGGCTGTGTGAGCGCATCCATGCCCGCCAGCCCGACTGCGTTGTCTTTGTCGACAACTGTTACGGCGAGCTGGTGCAGGAGCAGGAACCGACGGCGGTTGGGGCGGATCTGATCGCTGGATCGTTGATCAAGAACCTCGGCGGCACCATCGCCCCCACCGGCGGCTACATCGCTGGACGGGCCGATCTGGTGGAGCAGGCCTGCTGCCGGCTCACGGCACCGGGCATCGGCAGTGAGGGCGGCACGGGATTTGACCTGCAGCGTCTGGTGCTGCAGGGGCTGTTCCTGGCACCGCAGATGGTGTCGGAGGCCTTGATTGGTGCCGATCTGGTGGCGGGGGTGTTTGAGCGGCTGGGCTTCCCCGTCAATCCAGCGCCCGGGGCGATGCGCAGCGATTTGATTCAGGCGGTGCGGCTGGGCAGTCCCGATGCCCTCAAGGTGGTGTGCCGTGCCTTCCAGGCGATGTCGCCGATCGGGGCCTACCTCGATCCAGTGCCGGCCTCGATGCCAGGTTATGCCTCGGATCTGGTGATGGCCGGGGGAACCTTCATCGACGGTTCCACCAGTGAATTTTCGGCCGATGCGCCGCTGCGGGAACCGTTCAACCTCTATGTGCAGGGCGGCACCCATCGCGCCCACATCCGCCTGGCCCTCTCCCGTGCGTTGTGTGACCTCAATGCGGCAGGACTGATCAATCTCCCGCAGACTGGGACCACCTGAAACTGCCTCGATGGCGTTTGCGTTCCCCGACTCTTTTCGCTTCGCCGACAGCCACGAGTATGCCAATGCCGATGGCGAGCTGGTGCGGGTGGGCATCAGTGCCTTCGCCGTTGATCAGCTGGGCGACATCGTGTTCGTGGATCTACCGGATGTGGGCGCCAGCCTGACGAAGGGCACCAGCTTTGGTTCGGTGGAGTCGGTGAAGGCTGTGGAAGACATGTATGCACCGATTGCCGGTGAGGTGGTGCAACGCAATGAAGCGGTGCTGGTCAGTCCGGAGGAACTTCAGAACGACCCCCACGGTGAGGGCTGGCTGTTGGTGCTGCGTCCGTCGGATCCCTCCGAGCTCGACAGCCTGATGACCGCCGAGGCCTACGGCGCCAAGGTCAACGCCGGCTGACATCAACGCTGGCTGTCATCAGCGCTAGAGCTTCGCTCTTACGATCGTTCGGCGGGCTGTGCATTCGACGTTGACTTCTCCTTTTGCACAGCGGCACATCGGCCCGAGTGAGGCGGAACAGCTCCGCATGCTCAATGCCCTGGGCTACAGCGATCTGCAGGAGTTCATCGCTGATGTCGTGCCCGCCGACATCCTCGATCCCAAGCCGCCGGTTGAGGCCTTGACCGAGGGTTGTGGGGAGGCAGAGGCCCTCCAGCAGCTGAAGCAGCTGAGTGAAACCAACACGCTGCGTCGCTCCCTGATCGGGCTGGGTTATTACGGCACGGCAACCCCGGCTCTGATCCAGCGCCACGTTTTTGAGAATCCGGCCTGGTACACCGCCTACACCCCCTACCAGGCGGAAATCGCCCAGGGTCGCCTGGAGGCCCTGCTCAACTTTCAAACCCTGATTAGTGAGCTCACGGGCTTGCCGATCGCCAACGCGTCGCTGCTTGATGAAGCCACTGCTGCCGCCGAGGCGATGAGCCTCAGCTTCGGGGTGTGCCGTCGCACTGAAGCGACACGGTTCCTGGTGGACGCCAATGTGCTGCCTCAGACCTGGGCGGTGCTGCAGACCCGCGCCGAACCCCTCGGCATCAGCCTTGAGCGGATCGACCCGGCCACAGCGCCGATCGATGCCTCGGTGTTTGGTGTTCTGCTGCAGTTGCCCGGCGCCGATGGATGCCTCTGGGATCCAACCGCCGTGATCGAAGCGGCCCATGCCGCCGGTGCCTTGGTCACCGTTGCGATCGACCCCCTGGCGCAGACTCTTATGGCGCCCGTGGGATCCCTCGGGGCCGACATTGCCGTGGGCAGCGCCCAACGCCTGGGGGTGCCGATGGGATTTGGTGGTCCTCACGCCGCCTTCTTCTCCACCGTTGAGGCCTACAAGCGCCAGATCCCGGGCCGTCTTGTGGGGCAGTCCAAGGATGCGGAAGGCCGTTCGGCCCTGCGCTTGGCGCTGCAAACCCGTGAGCAGCACATCCGTCGCGACAAGGCCACCAGCAACATCTGCACGGCACAGGTGCTGCTGGCCGTGATGGCCTCGTTTTATGCGGTGCACCATGGCCCTGATGGTCTGCAGGCCATCGCCCAGCGCATCGCTGGCCTGCGCAGCCAGTTGGAGCAGGGCCTGCGGGTCCTTGGTTATCCGCTGGAGCTGGCTGACCGCTTCGACACCGTCACCGTGCACTGTGCGTCGGCACCGGCTGTGCACCGCGCTGCCGCAGTTGCTGGTTTCAATCTGCGGGTGCTGCCTGATGGTGCAGCGCCGGCGGACGCCACCGGATTCGGCATCAGCCTCGATGAGCTCTCGGACCAACAGGAGCTGCAAGCCCTGCTCGCTCTGCTGGCGGAGGCCTGCGGTCAGGCCACCCCGCAGCTCGAGGTTGAGCAGCCCCCGTCCCTTTCCCTGCCGCAGCGCAGCCAGCCCTGGCTGAGCCAGCCGGTTTTTCACCAGTACCGCAGCGAATCAGAGCTGTTGCGCTACATCCAGCGGATGGTGAGCCGTGATCTCTCGCTGGTCCACGGGATGATTCCGTTGGGCAGTTGCACCATGAAGCTCAACGCCGCCGCTGAGCTGCAGCCGGTGAGCTGGCCTGCGTTTGCGGCCTTGCATCCCTTTGCCCCAGCCGATCAGGCCCAGGGCTATCGCCGTCTGGCCGAAGATCTGGAGCAATGGCTGGCCGCCCTGACGGGCTTTGCCGCCGTGTCGTTGCAGCCCAATGCCGGTTCCCAGGGGGAATACGCCGGGCTGCTGGTGATTCGCGCCTGGCACCGCTCCCGCGGTGAAGCTCATCGCGACATCTGTCTGATCCCCACCAGCGCCCACGGCACCAACCCCGCCAGTGCCGTGATGGCCGGCCTCAAGGTGGTGGCTGTCGCCTGTGATGACGAGGGCAACATCGATCAGCAGGATCTGGCGGCGAAGGCGGCCGAGCACGCCGATCGGCTGGCGGCGCTGATGGTCACCTACCCCTCCACCCACGGCGTGTTTGAAACCGGCATCCGTGAGATCTGCGCGGTGGTGCATCGGCACGGGGGCCAGTTGTACCTCGATGGGGCCAACCTCAATGCCCAGGTGGGGCTGTGCCGTCCTGGTGCCTTCGGTGCCGATGTCTGCCACCTCAACCTGCACAAGACCTTCTGCATCCCCCATGGGGGCGGTGGCCCTGGCGTGGGCCCCATTGGTGTGGCGGCGCATCTGGCGCCCTTCCTGCCGGGGCACCCTTTGCAGGCCAGCGCCGCATCGGCCATCGGTCCGGTGTCCGCAGCTGCGCTCGGTAGCGCCAGCATCCTGCCGATCAGCTGGATGTACCTGCGGATGATGGGGGCGGAGGCCCTGCGGCAGGCCAGTGCCGTGGCGCTGTTGTCGGCCAATTACCTCGCTCATCGGCTTGATGCCTCGTACCCCGTGCTGTTTCGCGGCAGCACCGGCCGGGTGGCCCATGAATGCATCCTCGACCTGCGCCCGCTCAAACGGGATGCGGGGATCGATGTGGATGACATCGCCAAGCGTTTGATGGACTACGGCTTCCATGCGCCCACCGTCAGCTGGCCGGTGGCCGGCACGGTGATGGTGGAGCCCACCGAAAGCGAAACCCTGGCGGAGTTGGATCGTTTCGCCGATGCCCTGGTGGCGATCCGTGAGGAGATTCGCGCCATTGAAACCGGCAGAAGCGACCCTCAGAACAACCCGCTCAAGCGTGCTCCCCACACCCTGGCGGCCGTCACAGCGGATTACTGGGATCGTCCCTACAGCCGTCAGCAGGCCGCCTTCCCGATGGAGGGGCAGCAGGAGAGCAAGATCTGGCCCGCTGTGGCACGGATTGATAACGCCTTTGGTGATCGCAACCTGGTGTGCACCTGTCCGTCGGTGGAAGAGGTGGCTGTGGCGGCTTGAAGCCCTGGTGCAAGGGGTTCAGAGCGTGTAAATTTTCACTGAAAGTGGAAAAATTGGTTTGATTCCGTTCATCGCCCTTGCGAGTTCGGTCAAACTGTTCGACAACTGATTCGTCTGTCGGGGGACACCATGGATCGGGACAACAACAAGAAATCTGCGCTCAGCAGCGTTGAAGGGCCTGCCCTTCCTCAACTTCCTGAGGGTCTGGAATCGGCCTTCAATCGTGGCCATACCTTGTCAATTGAAGGAACCAATGTGATTCGGGTTCCCTTTGGCACGCGCCGTTCCCGTCGCACCCGCCCCGAGCGGCCCGATCACTGGGCCACCCTGGTGATTCCTTTACAACCGGTGGGCGATCCCACTCCACCGCCGGCAGCGGCCTGAGTTCAGGCCACGCCGATCTCTGATTCTTCCTGGGCCAGACGCCAGTCCAGCAGGGCTTTGACGTCGGCCAATGAGCAGGTTGGTGTGCGGAAGGGTAGCAATCGCATCGGGCTGCGTTCCGGCCTCACCAGCCAGCTTCGGTTGGTTTGAGGCATCAAAAGAAAGCCGCGGTACCGAACCGAGGCCTCCTGGCCGATCATGAATCCCATCGCTCTAGGGATTGTTTGGAAGTGACCCCGTCATTTCAGGGCACATGATCTGGTATCGCGCACTTGCACCAGATCTTTTCCGGATTGCTTCACGCCATGGCAAACAGCAGCACATCGGCGCGTTCACCGAGGCCGATCAGCTCGCTTTGTGTTGCTGTGTCCTGGATCAGGCCCACACCATCGCCCCGCCGCAGCGCCTGCTTGGGGGAGCCTTCACGGTTGAGCGTCAGCTCCCCATCAATCACCTGAAGCCAGAGCCATCGCTCCTTGGCGGCGGGCAATGGCAACTGCTGTTGGCGTTGCGGTTGGGCACGCCAGAGGCGCACGGGACGTTCGATGGCCATCGCATCGCCGGTGGCGTCGGGCTCAATCAGGGGCGTCCAGCCCTCGCCGATGGCGAAGGGTTTCTGCTCGTAGGCGGGCTGGATGCCCAGCTGTGCTGGCTCAATCCAGATCTGCAGCAGCCTGCAGGGCGCCCCGGTCTGGTTGATTTCGCTGTGAACGATGCCGCTGCCGGCACTCATCCGTTGCACCTCGCCGGCATGCAGCACCGCGCTGTTGCCCATCGAGTCGGCATGGCTCAGGGCTCCCTCCACCATCACCGTGATGATTTCCATGTCCCGGTGGGGGTGCATGCCGAACCCCTGGCCTGCAGAAATGGTGTCGTCGTTGATCACCCGCAAGGGGCCGAAGCCCATCCAGTTCGGATCCTGATGGCTGCCGAAGCTGAAGCTGTGCCAGGAATCGAGCCAGTCCAGCTGGCTGTGGAAGCGCTCGTCTGCAGGTCGCAGGATCACGGTTGACGTGGTGGCGTGTTGACCTGTTGGCGGGGCCATCCGGGACATCGAGGTGTTCAGAGTTGGAGGGGTTGCATCTGCAGAAGCCGCTGCACCAGGTCGTTGATGCTGTCGTCCTGGGCTGGTTTGGCGTGGTTGCTCAGCAGCTGACGCCCCACCACCTGGGCCCCGAGGTGGGTGAGCTGGATGCGCAGCGATACCAGCAGTTCCATGCCGCCACCGCCGGAGAAGGTGGCCATGGCGATCGGCCGCCCGTTGAACAGGGATCGGAAGTCGTCGTCGGTCACCGAGAGCCAGGCAATGGCATTGGTGAGCGACGGCGGAATCGAGCCGTTGTATTCCGGGGCGCAGATCACCCAGCGTGGGGTTGCGTGCAGCTGGTCGTGCAGGGCGACAAGGTCAGGGCCCGCCCCTGCTGCCTGGACCCGTGGCGTGAACAGGGGTAGGTCGAGCTGGGTGAGATCGATCAGTTCGGCGCTGGCGTTCTGAGCTGCGGCGGCCTGCACGAAGCGTTCCGCCAGCTTGCGGTTCTCGCCATTGCTCGCCGTCAGAACGATGAGATCAGAGGGCATGGAGATGAAGGCTCTTGATGGAATCGTGCAAGGGCATCAGGCTGTCTTCAATTCGGCTTCGCGGTAAGGAACAAAGCTGGCTTTGCGGGCGCCGCAGATCGGGCAGTGCCAATTGTCGGGAATCGCCTCAAACGGCGTGCCTGGGGCGATGCCGGAATCAGGATCCCCCTCGGCGGGGTCGTAGATCATCGAGCACACCTTGCAGATCCACTTGCCTGGGATCGGTTGATCGGCCTGGCCTGCGCTGCCCTTGCCTTGCAGGGCCTCGAGGGCAACGCCATAGGTTTCGGCGTGATGCTGCTCGATCGGGGTCAGCAGGCCGAAGTTCTTGGCGGCGGTGCGGAACAGGCCCGCATGCTCCTTGGATTCGCTGCTTTGCTCGGCGAATTCCGCTGCGGCTCCGCTGTCCCGGTCCTGCCGGGCCTGGGCGGCGAACTCCGGATACATCGTTGTGTACTCATAGGTTTCACCTTCAATCGCCAGCTCCAGGCAGCGGCTCAGGATGGCCTGCTTTTGCTCGTCGCTGAGTTGCTCGGGATCGTTCACCACCAACTCAGGGTGCAGCAGGCGGAAGTGGGCGAAGGTGTGTTCCGTTTCCTGCGCTGCGGTGTCACGAAACAACTTGGCCAGGTCCTTGTGGCCCAGCTGTTTGGCCACCTCTGAAAAGAAAAGGTATTTGCGGTTGGCCATGCTCTCGCCACCGAAAGCGGCCTCGAGATTGGCGTGGGTGGAAGGCCTGGAAAGGTCCATCGATGGCACCAGGGATCGTTCCATCAGCCTAGTTCTAACTCATAGTGAGTATGAGTTAGTAGGAAGTTCGGTTTGCCGGCTCAGGCTGCCGGCTCAGTAGTTGGCGCCGCTGCGGCGTTGGTGCACGGCGGTGCTGCCCTCCGCATCCAGCACTCCGCCGTGATCCACTTCGGCATAGATCAGCCAGTGGTCGCCGCATTCCATCCGCTGGCTCACCTTGCCGTCCAGCCAGGCCAGAGCATCTGGCAGCAAGGGCTGTTCGGCGGGGCTGGTGTCCAGCTCGAGGCCTGCAAAGCGATCGGCACCGGGTTCGAACGGTTGCAGGAACTGCTTCATCAGGGCGGTTTCGCGGCCTTCGGCCAGCACGTTCAAGGCGAAGCGATCGCCCTTGTGCAGCAGCGCTTCCACGGCACGGTCCTTGGCCACGGCCACGGTGATGCCAGGGGGATTGAAGCTGGCCTGGCTCACCCAGCTGGCCACCATGGCGCCGCTCAGCTCCGCTTTGCGGGTGGTGAGCACGCAGAGGGAGCCGATTACACGGCCCAGGGCCAGCACCGCTGGATCGCTGCGGCTTTCGCTCAAGCCTCCCGCACTGCGCCGTTGCGCCCGTTTCTGGCTCTGCAGCAGCTGGCGGGCGAAACGGGTGCCGGTTTCCTCCAGCTCCTTCACCCGGGCGGCATCCGGACTGAACTTCACCCGGATCGGCTCGAAGCCAAAGCTGAAGCCGCCATCCCGCAGCTTCGTTTCCAGCAGGTCCACCGCCTCGCCGCTCCAGCCGAAGCTGCCGAACACCCCCACGGGCTTGCTGCGATCCCCCTCCGCCAACAGGGTTCCCAGGGCCGAGACGATCGGTGTGGGGGCATGGCCCCCCAGGGTGGGTGAGCCGATCAACACGGCATCGGCCTGCTGGATCGTGCTCACCAGTTCATCGGCGGGGGTGAATTCGCAGTTCAAGCTGCTCACCCGGATGCCGGTGCGGCTGACCCCGCGGGCCAGGGCATCGGCAATGGCTGCGGTGTTGCCGTAGGCGCTGGCAAACAGCAAAGCCACCGTCAGGCTGGCGTTCTGCTGGCCTTCGCCCCAGCGGCGGTAGTCATTCAGCAGGCTGCGCCAACTGGCTTCGATGGCCGGGCCATGGCCCGGCGCGATGGTGCGGATATCGAGTTCTTCGAGCCGTTCCACCAGGGCATCCACCTGACGGGCCATGGGGGCCATCAGGCAGTCGTAGAAGTGCCGGCGTTCTTCTTCGGTGCTGCTGCGGTTGCTTTCGGCCCAGCTGTCCGTGCAGAGGTGGGCACTGAAGAACTTGTCGCTCATCAGCAGGCCCAGGCTTTCCTCGAAGGCCAGCAATCCGCCGGGCCAGCGGGGGGTTGGGGCCGGCAGCAGCATCAAGCTGCGCTGATGGCTGAGCGGAAGTGTTTGCTCCTGGCGGATCACCCGTAGGGACGGCAGATCGGGCAGTGGTGGTTGCTCGCTCGTCTCACCGGGAGGGGCCGGCTTGCGTTGGCTCCACAGCTCTTCGATCAGCTTGGCGCCGGGGTTGGAGACGATCAGTTCCAGGCTGGCGTAGGCCTCCGCCAGATCCCGCAGCAGGGCAACGCGGTTGGGGTTGACGTGGCCCACCACCACCAGCAGCGGTGCGTCGCTGCTGGGCAGGGCTTCGGCAAGCACCGGCAGAAAGGCCGCGCTGTATGCAACCCCCGGGGGATGGACCAGCACAGCAGGGGCACCATCACCGGCCTCGAACAAAACACTGTTGGCGGTGCTGCCCCGCTCCAGGGCGTATTCCAGTTCAAAGCGGTGCCGTTGAGGGCTCAGACCGCGCAGACCAACGACCCCATCGTCGATCGGCAGCTGGATCGTGCGACGCGAGGTTGCGGTGCTGCTCACGCTCATCAGTAGTGGTTCCCCACTTTGCGGTGGTGCACCGCCGTGCTGGCCTCGGCATCGGCCACATTGCCCTGCTCCACCACGGCATAGATGATCCAGTGATCGGGGCCCTCCATCCGTTGCTCCACTCGGCAGCCCAGAAATGCCAGGGCATCGGCGAGCACCGGGCCGCCATCAGCGGTTCCCTCCAGCACGTTCACCCCAGCGAAACGATCGGCACCGGGGGGGAAGCGCTTGAGGAAATGGCGCATCAGTTGTTGATGATTGTCCTGCCGTAGAACGTTCAGCACGAAGCGGTCGCCCACCTGCATCAGGGCTTCGATCGCACGGTCTTTGGCGACGGCGATGGTGAGGCCCGGTGGGGTGAAGCTGGCCTGGCTCACCCAGCTGGCCACCATGGCGCTGCGGCGTTGCGATTCGCCCTCTCCCTGGCTGGCGGTCACCACATAAAGGCCACCGCTGATGCGACCCAGGGCCTTGTCGAGGTCGCCATCGAGGCTTTTCATCGCCGCGATCGTCTTTTCTTTGGTCAGCAGCTGGCCGAGGTCGGTGCCCGACTCCTCACAGCGTTGGTAGTCGCTGCCCTGGGGCAGCTGTTTGATCCGCAATGGGCTGAAGGCTTGCTTCTGCCCCTGGCTGCGCAGTTGATCGGCGACGGCGTCGATCGGTTCATCGTTGCCGCCGAAGGCGTCGTACACCCCCACCAGTTGTTTGGGATGCAGGGCCGCCAGCAGGGTTCCGATCGAGGCCTGGAGATCCGGTTCCGGTTCCGCGGGCCAGGTCGGCACCACAACAGCCTTGGCATCGCCCACTAGGGCGGTGAGTTCCTGGGGATCGGTGGCCCGCAGGTCCACCAGCTGCACCTGGGCATCCGCCTTGCCGATGCCGTGGGCAATGGCCTGGCTGATCCGATCGGAGAAGCCGTACTGGCTCAGATAACAAACGGCGGCATAGCTCTCGCCTTTGCTGCGCTGGCCGCTCCACTCGCGGTAGTCGCTGATCCAGTGGCTGAGGTGATGCCGCAACAGCGGCCCGTGGCCCACCGCGATGGTGTTGATCTCCGGCAGGCCATCCATGCGCTTGAGGGCCTGCAGCACGCTGCGGGCATTCGGGCCCATCAGGCAGTCGTAGTAGAAGCGGAAATCAGGGGCGATGGCACCGGGGTCGGCGTCGAAGACGTCGTCAGAGCAGTAATGCAGACCAAAGGCATCGCAGGTGTAGAGGATGCCGGTGCCGTGATCGAAGGAAAAGATCGTGTCCGGCCAGTGCAGGTTCGGAGCACTGAGGAATTCGAAGCGGTGCTGGATGCCGCTCTCGGGATTGGTGCCGAGATCCAATTCCTCGCCCGACTTCACCGCACGGGATTTGAACGGCCTGTGCACCTGGTCCTTGAGGAACTGCAGGGCCACCTTTGATCCCACGATTTCGATCTCGGGATTGAGATCGATCAGGTCACCGATCAATCCGGAGTGGTCGGGTTCGGTGTGGCTCACGATCAACACATCGATCGCGGTTGGATCGATCTGCTCGTTGAGCAGCGGGATCCAGGTCTCGCGGAACTTGGCGTGGCTGGTGTCGATCAGGGCGGTGCGTTCTCCCCGAACCAGGAAGGCGTTGTATGTGGTGCCGTTGCGCAGGCCGAATTCAATGTCGAAGCGGCTGCGGTCCCAGTCGAGGGAACGAATCGTCGTGGTGTCGGCGGCGATGGCCTCGCACTGCAGCGACAGCTTCGGAGCAGTGGGAGCAACGACCATGAAACCGACCGTGACGGAAGTCGACTCTACGGAGATTCAGCGGGACAAAGCGGCGGAGACTGGTATGAACTGCAACCTTGTGATGGCGTCATCGACGCTGCGACGCAGCATTGGACCCGGGATTCTCTTGGCCGGTGCCTGCATTGGTGGATCCCACTTGATGTCGTCCACTACGGCGGGAGCCCGATTCGGCTTTGCGCTGGTGGGCCTGATCCTGCTCACCAATCTGATCAAGTACCCGTTCTTGCGCGTGGGCACCCGCTTCACAGCGGCCACCGGACTGTCGCTGCTGGAGGGGTTCCAGAAACGCAATCCCCTCTACCTGCCGCTGTACCTGGCGGTGAGCCTGGTCACCGGCACCTTCACCATCGCGGCGGTGAGTTTTGTGGCGGGGCTGCTGCTCACCAACATTCCTCTGCTGGCGGGGCTCGACCCCTACGGACTGTCCATTGCCGTGCTGGCGGTGAGTGGCCTGGTGCTGCTGCTGGGGCATTACCGGGCGCTCGACCGTCTCTCCAAACTGTTGGTGGTGCTGCTCACCCTGCTCACGGGGGTTGCGGCTGCATCGCTGCTGATCCGTGGCCCCGTTGGTGATGTGGCGGCCAGTTGGGTCAGCACGGATCCCAGCCCCTGGACCCTGGCCAACCTGGCCTTCCTGATTCCCCTGATGGGCTGGATGCCCGGACCGGTGGAGATGTGCGTGTGGCCATCGTTGTGGATGTTCTCCCGTGCGCGCGACACCGAGCACACCGCAACGCCAAAGGAGGCCGAGTTCGATTTCAACCTCGGCTATGGCGTCACCGTGGTGACGGCGATGTTCTTCGTGATCCTGGGCGCCTACACGATGTATGGCAGCGGTGACGGAATGCTGGCCGGCAGTGGTGTGTCCTTCGCCCAGAAGCTGATCAAGCTCTATACCGCCGCCATGGGTGGTTGGGCGGCCTGGGTGATCGTCCCGGCGGCCTTTTCCGCCATGTTCAGCACCACCCTCACCTGCCTCGATGCTTACCCCCGCAGCATTGCGGCGATCCAGGGCTTGCTGCGTCATCACGACAGTGGGGATTCAGCGCCGGGGCCAATGCAGCGTCGCTTCGATATCTGGGTGATCGTGCATTTCCTGGCCGCTGTGCTGGCGCTGGTGGTGGCCAAGAGCGGCGGAATCGGCGTGAAGGATTTCGTCTTTGGGGCGATGACCGGCAGCTTCCTCACTGCTCCTCTATTCGCCTGGATGGCCATGGACACGATCAACAGCAGCCTGGTTCCAGTGGAGCACCGTTATGGGCGGCTCACCCAGGCCTTTTGCTGGTTCGGTCTGGTGTTTTTCAGTGGCTTCAGCCTGCTGTTCATTGGCCGTTTCTTCCTCGGCCTCGGCGGCTGATTTCGCCCTGGCTTCAATAAAAAACCCCTGCCGTGGGCAGGGGTTGGACTTCCGTTCTTCTTGTCTTGGTGTGTTGGGCTTGCCCAGCCCAAGGCTTTCAGTGCTCAGGTTCTGATTCAGGACCTGATCAGCTCTCCACCTTCACCGAAACGCTGGTGTGCTCCACCGCTTTGCCGGCGTTGATTTCAAGAATGCCGTCCCGATAGCTGGCCTTGAGCTGGTCGCGATCGAGGCTCTGGGGGAAACGGAAGCTGCGGCTCCAGGTGCCGCTGCGGAATTCGCTCAGCAGCGGTGCGTTGCTGTCATCGCTGCCTGTGGCTGGGCGTTCAGCGCTGATCACCAGGTTGCGATCGGTGGCCTTGACGTCAATGGAGTCGCGGTCCACCCCGGGCAGTTCCAGTTGCACGGTGTAGCTGGTCTCGGTTTCGCGGATTTCGGCGTTGGGAACGCGCTCAGCGGTGGCCAGTTGTTGTTCGAGACGCTCGAACAGATCAAAGGGGGATTGGCGCAGGGTCAGCATGATGGTGGCTCCGAAGAATGAACATCTGCGGACTGGGTTGATCGCCCGCCATCACAATCTGCGCCGCTTGGATGAGAACCAGAAGCCTGAGAACCGTCCGTTTTGATTCGGTCTGTACCACCAGGTTCGGCTGGCACCACAGGGATGGTGTTGAAACCGAATCTCCTTAAAGCCACCACCAGTCGCTGAAGCAGGCCGCCTGGCCGCAGACCCGCTCTTCCGCATCCCAGAGGGTCCAGATTCGGGCCTTGTTGATCATGAATCGCCGCCCTTTGCGGCTGATGCGAATGCCGTGATAGTTCTGCACGGCATCGAGGCGTTTGGCTTGGCCCAGGGCGCTGCTGCGTTCCGCCCGTTCGCTGTCCGGGGCGGTGAGCCGTGAGGGCATGCCAATCAGCACATTCCAGTCGCTGTCCCACAGCAGCAGGGCCGCAGCGTTGGCGTAACTGAGTGCGGGATCCTGCTCCGTGCCGTGGGCCAGCACCGGAAAGCCGCAGGTAAACAGGTTCTGGCAAAGCAGCCGCCTTGACTGGCCCGGTTGGGCGGAAGCGATCAGCGGCCTGCTGAAGGCTCGTTGATGCGATTGCAGCAGCACTGCGGCGAGTGCTTGTTTGTCGGCGGTGAGCCAGGCGGCTTCATGGGCCATGGCTTTGCTCTGTGTTAGCTCCCGGCTGCCATGGCCTGCAGCATCGCCTTCTGGGCACTGGCCTGACCATGGGCCTTGAGGTTGTTAAGGAAGGTGCTGCGCGCATCGGCGAAGCGTGGGTCTTCCGCCAGCGGCAGCTCTCCGGCGGCATCGAGGCCCGTGTCGCCCTCCATGGCTGGGGTGATCACCACCAGGTCGCCATCGAGGCTGCGGTTGTAGCGCCACCACAGGGCCGGGTCCTGCACCGCCGCATGGGGCGGCAGCGGTGTTGCCTCTTCAGATGTGCTGACTTTGTTCTCCTCCTTGGCTGCCGCCGCCCGCTCCGCCAGGGCCTTGCGCCGGTGTTCCGCCAGGTCTTCCAGCAGCCGAGCCCGGTTGCGGCCCCGCAGTTGGAACAGCACGAAGGGGTCTTCACTGAAGCGATCCCCCATCAGGAAATACACCGCGCTGATGTGTTTGCAGGGGTTGGCTTTGTCCGGGCAGCTGCACTCGCTGCGCACCTCCTGCAATTTGAACGGGAACAGGCGTTTGCCGCTGGCGGCAAACGCCCGTTCGATGTCGGAGGGCATGATCCCCGCCAGCAGCTGGGCCGACCAGCGGGCTTTCTGGGTCAGCGCTTCCAGCACATAGCCCCAGTCCTCATCGTTGAGCACATCCAGCCAGAGCTTCACCTTGTAGGGCGCTTCATCGGTGCCCTGAACACGGGCATGCACGCGGCGGCCTTCGAAGCGGATCGAGGTCACATGGCCTTCTCGGGCGTAGCCCCAGGCCCGCTCCAACCGTTTCTTGAAGCGGTAGCCGTTGATTAGCTCCATCCACTGCTCGACCCACCAGGGCTGTTGGCCCAGGCCGTCGTCGCCGATGGCGGTGATGCCGTTGCTGCTGCCGTTGCTGAGGGTCATGGTCAGGTGTCCTCCAAGGCGACGAGGTCGCGCAATTGATCGCCACCGAGGCTTCCCAGCCAATCCTCGCCGGAGCCGATCACATCCTCAGCCAGGCGTGATTTCTCGCGGATCATGCGATCGATCTTTTCCTCCACCGAGCCGCTGGTGATGAATTTGTGCACCATCACCCGGTTGGTCTGGCCGATCCGATAGGCCCGGTCGGTGGCCTGGTTCTCCACAGCTGGGTTCCACCAGCGGTCGATGTGGAACACGTGGCTGGCCCGGGTGAGGTTGAGGCCCACACCACCAGCTTTCAACGAGAGCAGGAACAGCTGCGGACCGCGGGGATCCTCCTGGAAGCGATCCACCATCGCCTGGCGCTCGCTCTTGCGGGTGCCGCCGTGCAGGAAGGGAACTTCCGATTTCCAGCGCTGCTGCATCCAGGCCTGCAGCAGATGCCCCCATTCGGCGAACTGGGTGAACAGCAGGGCCCGATCGCCCGCTTCGATCACCTCATCGAGGATTTCCTCAAGCCGCTGCAGCTTGGCCGAACGGCCCAGGAAGCCATCGTCCACGGCCCCTTCGCTCAGGGCCAGGGCGGGATGGTTGCAGATCTGTTTCAGCCGGGTGAGCAGGGCCAGTACCTGCCCGTGGCGCTGCCCGCGCGGTGCCCGTGCAATGGCATCGAGGGTGTCTTCCACGGTCTTGCTGTACAGGGATTTCTGCTCCTTGCTCAACCCCACCCATTCGCTCAGCTCCACCTTCTCCGGCAGGTCGGAAATGATCGTTTTGTCGGTTTTCAGCCGGCGCAGGATGAATGGACCCACGCGGCCTTTGAGGTCCCGCAGGGACGACATGTCGCCATACCGTTCGATCGGCATCCGGTAGCGCTGGCGGAAGAAGTCCTCTTCCCCCAGCACCTTGGGGTTGAGGAAGTCCATCAAGGCCCACAGTTCGCTCACCCGGTTCTCCACGGGGGTGCCGGTGAGGGCGATGCGGAAGCGGTTGGTTTTGCTGCGGCCGGGTCGGGCTAGATCCCGGGCGGCCTGGCTCTGTTTGGCGCCGGGGTTCTTGATCGCCTGGGCTTCGTCAATCACCACCCCCTGCCAGTCCTGGGTTTCCAGCAGTTCGCTGTCCCGCTGCAGCAGCCCGTAGCTGGTGAGCACCAGATCCACCTCCTTCAACACTTTTTTGAGTTCGGCTGGTGTGGAGGGGCGGCGGGGGCCGTAATGCTCGGTGACCTTCAACTCCGGGGTGAACGATTCCGCCTCCCGTCGCCAGTTGGTGAGCACCGAGGTGGGAGCCACCAGCAGCACCGGGCGCTTCAGTTCCTGCTCTGCTTTGAGGTGCTGCAGAAACGCCAGCAGCTGAATGGTTTTGCCCAGGCCCATGTCGTCAGCCAGGCAGGCCCCCTGGTCGAAGCGGTGCAGGAAGGCGAGCCAGCCGAGGCCCCGCTCCTGATAGGGCCGCAGCTGACCGCTGAATCCCTCGGGAGCCGGCAGGGGATCGGGCGCCTTCTGCTGGTGGTATTGCTCCAGCACCGATTGGAGCCTTGGGCCGGCGTCGAAGCGGTGCACCGGCATCCGCATCAGCAGTTCCCCTTCCGTTCCCGTCAGCCGCAGCGCGTCGTCGAGGCTCAGTTCCGGTTTCGCGCCACAGAAGCGTTCGGCGTTCTTGAGGTCGTTGGGCCGCAGTTCGATCCAGGCCCCCTTGTGGCGCACCAGGGGGCTGCGCTTGCCGCTCAGACGCTCCAGTTCCCGCAGGGTGAGCGTCACCCCGCCGATCATCAGATCCCACTCCCAGTCCAGACATTCGCCCAGGGTGAAGCCGCGGGACCGCTCTGGAAGTTCCGCCTTGATCGACAGGCCTAGCCGGCTGGCCAGGCCGCCGGAGAGGCTGGGCGGCAGCTCCACCCCCACGCCGGCATCCCGCAGCTGGCGGGCAGCCGTGCGCACCAGCACGAAGGCTTCGGCCGGGGTCAGCTGCATCGTGTCCGGCGTCGCGCTCTCCAGCCCCCGTTCGATCGGTGGGAACACCGTCAGCGCGCGTCCGAGGCCCTCCAGCAGCACTTCGCCCGGTTGATCCACCTGGATCTCCCCCAGTTGCAGCATCTCGGCGCCGGAGGCCCAGGCTGCGGCGGCCGGGAGCTTCAGGCTGGGGTCGGCTTCCGCCTGCAGCCCGAAGCGCAGCTCCCAGAGATCCTCCCCATCCGGTGGGGTGTGCAGTTCAAGGCAGGTGCGGGCCGCAGCAAAACCGCCGGCGATGCCTTCCCTCCAGTGATGGCTGGCGGTGGCCAGGCGTTCGGCCTCTTCATCACCGATCTCGATCACCCCGGTCTCCGACCCCAGGGCCTCCTGCCAGAGGGTCAACAGGGGATCCAGTCCATCAGTGGATGGCTCAAAGTCCTTGCGCAGCTGCGCGTCCACCAGGTCTTCCAGCAGCGTCGCCACCCGCAGGCGTCCGCTGCGGGGCCGGCAGCTGGCCACAGGGTTGGCGGCACGCATGGCCTCCGGTCGCAACCGGGTGGTGCGGTTGCTGCGGCGCCCCAGGGGTTCACGCCAGGGCAAGGCGCAGGTGGCCACCAGGGGCAGGCTGGCCGCTAGATCCTCCAGTCGGCGTCGGTCTTCTTCCCGGTTGAGCAGCGGCACCCAGCGGGCCCGATGCGGATAGCCCTCTCCTTTACTGAGCTCCATCTGGGGAATCCAGCGGCCCCGGGCCACCAGGCTCAGGGCCCAGCGCTGCAGATGGCTCCACCAGCGCAGTTCGTCAGCCAGGTCTGGATTGGTGCCTGAGAGGGGCAACCGGGACAGCCACTCCGTGGCAGCCGATGGTTCCACTGCGAGCCCTTGCACCTGCCAGGGCCACCATTCGGTTTGTTTGGGGATGGGTTCGCCGGCCTGCATCGGTAGCCCGGTCCAACCCGGTGGTTCCGGCGTTGGCTCCTCTTTTCTGCTGCGGCTTTTGCGCGGCTTCACCGTGCGGCTCGGCAGGGTGAGACAGGCCGTGGCATCAATGCAGCCGCCTGGCAAAAGTTCGCGTTCGCTCAGCCAGGCCCTGAGGTCGTCGTGGCTGAGGGTGAAGGGGTGCAGCGCGGGGGTGAGGCCGGGGCCTTCCGGTGTGGCCACCCGCCAGGTGTCAGCCCAAACGAGCAGTGCCGGTTGACCGGAACTGCTGGAGGTGCGGATGGCGGGAAGCCAGGTGGCGTGCAGCAGGCTCATGGCCGCGACGCGGGCAGGAAGCGGAGGGTGCCGTGGAGCAGGAGAGCACTGCCGATCAACGGCAGCCAGGCCTGAAGTAGCTCCAGTAGTAATGATGCCAGGCCATCGACCTGCCAGTTGTCAAGGGGTAGGGGCATGCCGAGGCTGCGCAACCCGCAGACCGCCCCCACCAGACCCGCCTGCAAATGCCCGTCATCAGGGTCCACCCGTTGCAGGTGGAAGGCCAGCAGGCCGTAAAAGAGGCCACAACCGCCCGAACGCACCGCAGCTTCCAGACCCCAGGGCAAGCTCAGCAGCCCGGCGCTGATCCCGGCAGCCAGCGCCCAACCGATCGACTGCAGCCGAAGTCGCTGGCGAATCTCGGGATCACTGGGTGGAACGGCCACGGGCGCCGGCGGTTCAAAGGCGATCATGACGGCAGGATCCCCCTTTCCTGTCATGGTTGCCGCCGCATCGTCGTCTTCTGCAGCGTCTGCACCGCGCAGTGGGGAGGAGATCCGTGAGGCCTTTCTCAACTTCTATGCCGAGCGCGGCCACAAGCGGATGGCCAGCGCCTCATTGATTCCCGAAGACCCGACGGTGCTGCTCACCATTGCGGGAATGCTGCCGTTCAAGCCGGTTTTTCTGGGCCAGCAGGAGCGACCCGCGCCCCGGGCCACCAGTTCGCAGAAGTGCATCCGCACCAACGACATCGAGAACGTGGGGCGCACGGCCCGGCATCACACCTTTTTCGAGATGCTCGGCAACTTCTCGTTTGGGGATTACTTCAAGCAGCAGGCGATTGAGTGGGCCTGGGAGCTCAGCACCGGCGTTTACGGCATCGACCCCAAGAATCTGGTGGTGAGCGTCTTCCGGGAAGACGACGAAGCCGAGCAGATCTGGCGCGATGTGGTGGGGGTGAACCCCAAGCGGATCATCCGCATGGATGAGGCCGACAACTTCTGGGCCTCCGGCCCCACCGGCCCCTGTGGCCCCTGCTCGGAGATCTATTACGACTTCAAACCCGAGCTCGGGGATGAGGGCATCGATCTCGAGGACGACGACCGTTTCATCGAGTTCTACAACTTGGTGTTCATGCAGTACAACCGCGACGCGGAGGGCACCCTCACGCCGTTGGCCAACCGCAACATCGACACCGGCATGGGCCTTGAGCGGATGGCTCAGATCCTGCAGAAGGTTCCCAATAACTACGAAACCGATCTGATCTTTCCGCTGATCCAAGCGGCCGCGGATCTGGCGGGGGTCGACTACCACCAGCTCAACGACAAGGGCAAGACGTCGTTGAAGGTGATCGGCGACCACAGTCGTGCAGTGACGCAGCTGATCTGCGATGGCGTCACCGCCAGCAACCTGGGCCGCGGCTACATCCTGCGGCGTCTGCTGCGCCGGGTGGTGCGCCATGGCCGCCTGCTGGGCATCGACAAACCCTTCCTCGTCACCATGGGCGAGGCGGCGATTGCCCTGCTGGAGGGGGCCCACCCCAGCGTGATCGAGCGCCAGGAGGTGATCCTGGCCGAGCTCCAGCGGGAGGAAGCCCGCTTCCTTGAGACCCTTGAGCGCGGCGAGAAGTTGCTGGCGGAGGTGCTGGCCTCCAAGCCCACCCAGATCAGCGGTGCCCAGGCCTTTGAGCTGTACGACACCTATGGCTTCCCGCTGGAGCTCACCCAGGAGATCGCTGAGGAGCAGGGCCTAGCCGTTGACCTCGATGGCTTCGAGGCGGCGATGGAGGAACAGCGCCAGCGGGCCAAGGCGGCCGCGGTGAGCATCGATCTCACTCTGCAGGATGCGATCGACCAGGTGGTGGCGGATCAGGCGGCCACCTGTTTCGAGGGCTATGAAGCCCTCGATCACGCCTCCTGTGTGCGGGCGTTGGTGGTGAACGGTGAACCAGCCAGCACCGCCAAGGCGGGCGATGCGGTTCAGGTGGTGCTCGACACCACGCCGTTCTATGGAGAAGGCGGCGGTCAGGTGGGTGATCGCGGCGTGCTTGCGGGCAGCGATCTGATTGCTCGGATTGAGTCGGTGAGTCGCAGCCGCGATGTCTTCGTCCATGCCGGGCGGGTGGAACGCGGCGAGCTCGCCTTGGGCGACACCGTGAAGGCCCAGGTGGACCGTGCTTGCCGGCGTAGGGCCCAGGCGAATCACACCGCCACCCACCTGCTGCAGGCAGCGCTCAAGCAGGTGGTGGATCCAGGCATCGGCCAGGCCGGATCACTGGTGGATTTCGATCGCCTGCGTTTCGACTTCCACTGCCCTACGGCGGTGACGGCGGATCAGTTGCAGCAGGTTGAAACCCTGATCAATGGTTGGATCAACGAGGCCCATGCGCTGCAGGTGCAGGAGATGGCGATCGATCAGGCCAAGGCGGCCGGTGCCGTGGCGATGTTCGGTGAGAAGTACGCCGATGTGGTGCGGGTGGTCGACGTCCCCGGTGTGTCGATGGAGCTCTGCGGCGGCACCCACGTGGCCAACACCGCTGAGATCGGCCTGTTCAAGATCGTGGCGGAAAGTGGCGTCGCCGCCGGTATCCGCCGGATTGAAGCCGTCGCTGGTCCCGCTGTGCTCGCGTATCTGAACGAGCGCGATGCAGTGGTGAAGCAGCTGGGGGATCGCTTCAAGGCGCAGCCGGCCGAGATCGTGGATCGTGTGGCGGCCCTTCAGGAGGAGCTCAAGGCCACCGGCAAGGCGCTGGCCGCGGCTCAGGCGGAACTGGCGGTGGCGAAAGCCGGCGCTCTGGCCGCTAAGGCCGAGGCCGTGGGCGACTTCCAACTGCTGGTGGAACGCCTCGACGGCGTGGATGGCGCTGGTTTGCAGGGTGCAGCCCAGAGCCTGGCGGATCAGCTGGGGGATGGTGCGGCCGTGGTGATCGGCGGTCTGCCGGATCCCGGCGACATGGGCAAGGTGATCCTGGTGGCGGCCTTTGGCAAGCAGGTGATCGCTGCCAAGCTCCAGGCCGGCAAGTTCATCGGCGGCATTGCCAAACAGTGCGGCGGTGGCGGCGGTGGACGCCCGAACCTGGCCCAGGCCGGGGGACGCGATGGTGCTGCCCTTCCTGTTGCTCTTGAGTCCGCCCGCTCCGAGCTGTCTGCAGCGTTGGCTTAGTCCTGAAGGTAGGTGGTCTGTCGCAGGCTGCTTTCGAGGTGATCCAGCAGCCTGCGTGACTCGTCGATGCGCAGCTGGCCGTTGTTGATGGCTGCTTCCGCCGCCACCCGCAACCGCTCCAGCAAGGCACGGGGGTCGTGCTCCATGGCCTCCAGCACATCGGCATTGGTGTCACCCCGCACGACGTGGTCAATGCGATAGCTACCGCCGGGGCTGAGGCGAATGTGCACGGCGTTGGTGGTGCCGAACAGGTTGTGCAGATTGCCCATTACCTCCTGATAGGCACCGCTCAGGAACAGGCTGATCAAATAGGGGTTGTTGCCGTCGAGTTCGTGCAGCTCCAGTAGGTGTTTGGGTTGTCCATCTCCGATGAAGCGATCCAGACGACCATCGGAATCGCAGGTGAGGTCGGCGAGGTTGGCCAGTCGGGTCGGCCGTTGATCCAGCTGCTGGATGGGCACCACTGGAAACAGCTGGTTGATGGCCCAGGTGTCGGGTGCTGAGCGGAAGATCGACAGGTTGGCGTAATACGTTCCCGCCAAAGCCTTGTTGAGGGCTGCGAGCTCTTCCGGGATGGCTTGATCCTTGGGCAGTCGCTGCGCAATCGCATCAGCACAGGCCCACGTCAGTTGTTCAGCGGTGGCGCGGTCGGGAAGCCCCATGTACCCGAGCCGGAATGCGGCCAGCGCATCCTGCTTGAACTTCAAGGCGTCGTTCCAGGCTTCCTGCAGACGCACCAAGTGCGCATCCGCCGTCGCCGATAACTCCTGAATTGTGGCGAGGGTGTCCCGCAGGTTGCGAACGGTGAGTGGTTCATCTCCGCTGGCCTTGGGAACCGATGCTGGCAGTGCGCTGCTGCCCAGCACGTCGAACACCAGCAGGGAGAAATGACTGGCAATAGCTCTCCCGCTTTCGCTCACCAGCGTGGGTACGTCCACACCATTGGGTTCGCAGCATTCCCGCACTGTTGCCACAACGTCGTTGGCGTAGTTCTGCAGCGAGTAGTTCGTGGATGCCGCTGATGCGGTGCGGCTGCCGTCGTAGTCGATGCCGAGTCCACCACCCACATCCAGGAACCCCATCGGAGCCCCCAGTCGGGTGAGCTCCACATAGATCTGCCCCGCCTCCTGGAGGGCGTCTTTCAGCACGGCGATGTCGTTGATCTGGCTGCCGATGTGGAAGTGCAGCAGGCGCAGATCGGGGAGCAGGTTGTTCTCCCGCAGCCGCTCCACTGTGGCCAGCAACTCGGGAATCGAAAGGCCGAATTTGGCCTTGTCGCCGACGGAGCTGCCCCAACGCCCCGTGCTGCGGCTGGAGAGCTTGGCCCGCACACCGATGTAGGGCGCTGCCCCCAGGCTTTTGCTGGCTTCGATAATCCGGTCGACTTCGTCCGGCTGTTCAATCACCACCACCGGTTGGCGGCCCAGACGGCGCGCCAGGATCGCTGTCTCGATGTAGAGCCGATCCTTGTAGCCGTTGCAGATCAACAACGCCTCGGGGTCGTCCAGCAGCGAGAGGGCGATCAGCAGTTCCGCTTTGCTTCCTGCTTCCAGCCCGAAGTTCCAGCGCTTGCCGCAGCTCACCAACTCCTCCACCACGTGGCGTTGCTGGTTGCACTTCACCGGGAAGACGCCCTGGTACCGGCCGGTGTAGCCGTACTGCGCGATGGCGCGTTCAAAGGCGGCGTGGAGCCGCTCCAAACGGTCTTCGAGGATGTCGTCGAAGCGAATCAGCAACGGCAGCGCCAGGTTGCGGCTTTTCAGCTCCGACACCAGATCCACCAGATCCAGGCTGCCGCCGCGATCCCCTTGGGGTTGAACGCTGATGTGGCCGCGCCCATTGATGGAGAAATACGGTTCGCCCCAGCGGTCGAGGCCGTACAGCGCAGCACTGTCCTGAATCGACCAGTGTTCGCTGTCTGACACCTGCGTCTGCTTGAAGTGGATGGCCGGAATCTAGGGACATTCCCTGCACTGCCCAAGGCCTGTGCTTGCCAAGCGGGGTGGCCAGCACTGACGATGGCGGCGCTTTTACTTCACACCAATCCATGGCCGAACGCACGTTCATCGCCATCAAGCCCGACGGCGTCCAGCGCGGCCTGGTGGGCGAGATCCTCGGCCGCTTTGAGCGCAAGGGCTTCAAGCTGGTGGGTCTGAAGCAGATCACCCCCAGCCGCGCCCTGGCCGAGCAGCACTACGGCGTCCACAAGGAGCGTCCCTTCTTTGCTGGTCTCGTCGATTTCATCACCTCCGGCCCCGTGGTGGCCATGGTCTGGGAAGGCGATGGCGTGATTGCCAGTGCCCGCAAGCTGATCGGTGCCACCAAGCCCCTCGAGGCTGAGCCCGGCACCATTCGTGGCGATCTTGCCGTCAACATCGGCCGCAACGTCATCCACGGTTCCGATGCTGCGGAAACCGCTGCCTTCGAGATCGGCCTCTGGTTTGAAGCCTCTGAGCTGAACGACTGGTCTCCTTCCGATCAGGAGTGGCGCGTCGAAAGCTGATCACTCAGTTTTCGAATCGGTTCCAGCGGAATGCCCCCAACAACGCCTCTTCGGCGGCGTTGGGGGCTTTTTTCATGACTCCGCCGGTCGTGAGCTCAGCCGTGATGGCGGCAAGCAGAACGCCATTGCGGTGATGCCCACAGGCCAGCCATAAACCAGGTAGCGGACCAGGGCCGAGCAAGGGGCCTTCATCGGGCGTGCAGGGCCGGAACCCCCACCAACGCTCCATCGGGGGCCATGTGGCCGCCGTTGGCAGCAGGCTGGCGATGCCCGCCTGCAGTTGTTTCTGGCCATCGGGGGTGAGCCCTTCGGCAAATCCGGCGTCCCGTTCGCTGGTGGCCCCCACCACGATCAATCCGTCTTCGCGTGGAACCAGATAGGTGCCGGGGCCGAAGATCACGCGCTTCAGTGCCTCCCGCGGACCCTGCAGCGACAGCATCTGCCCTTTCACCGGGAACACGGGCAGTTGCGGCACCAGTTGTTGGCTCCAGGCGCCACTGCAGAGCACCGCTTGCTGGCAGCGCAGTTGCTGCTGTTCTCCTTCGGCGCTGCGCAGATGGATGCCGCAGAGCTGTCCGGCGGACTCCCGCTCCAGATCAAGCACTTCGGCCCCTTCCATGAACTGCACGCCCAGGGACACGCAGGCCCGCTCCAGGGCCCGCATCAACTGCCTGCGGTTGTCGATCTGGCCGTCCTGCTCGAACAGCAGCCCGGTGCTCCACGCCGGCCCCAAGCCTGGGATTTCCCGCTCAAGGCCGGTGCGGTCCAGGGTTTGCCCAAGGCTGGCGGTGGGGTATGCGTCCCGCTCGGCCTCTGTTCGGAATGGCACCACGATGCCGCTGGTGCGCAGGCCGCAGCTCAGGCCGCTGTCCGCCTCGATCTGCGCCACCCAGCGAGGGATCAGCGCGAGGCTGGCTTGACCCAGCTCCAACAGGTTGCCGCTCAAGCCTTCGGCATGGGGCGCCAGCATCCCTGCAGCCACAAAGCCTGCCGCTTCGCTGCGGCGGCGGCTGATCACTGTCACGCGCTGATCGCGACGGGCCAGCTGATGGGCAACGGCTAAGCCCATCAGTCCCCCGCCCAAAACACAGACGGCTGAGGCAGAGGCGGCAGTCATGCGCAAGAAAGGCCCTTGCTGGTCATGGTGTCAGGAGAGGGCTTCATCCTGATTCCATAGGATCCCGGAATCTGCTTCACATCACGGGCGCATGGCCGACGCAGCAACCCAACCGGCCTGGGAGGCCGTGATCGGTCTCGAGACCCACGTGCAGCTGGGAACGGACAGCAAAATTTTCACGGCAGCATCCACCACCTTCGGTGATGACCCCAACACCCACATCGACCCGGTGGTGTGCGGTTTGCCCGGCACATTGCCGGTGCTGAACCAGAAGGTGCTCGAGTATGCGGTGAAGGCCGCGATGGCGCTGAACCTCAACATCGCCGAACACAGCAAGTTCGACCGCAAGCAGTACTTCTATCCAGATCTGCCGAAGAACTACCAGATCTCCCAGTACGACCAGCCGATCGCCGAGGAGGGCTGGATCGAGGTGGAAGTGGCGGAGAAGGGCAAGGACACCTACCTCAAGAAAATCGGGATTGAGCGTCTGCACATGGAGGAGGACGCCGGCAAGTTGGTGCATGCCGGCAGTGACCGCCTGGCGGGTTCCACCCATTCGCTCGTGGACTACAACCGGGCCGGTGTGGCCTTGGCCGAGATCGTCAGCAAGCCGGACCTGCGCACCGGCCGTGAAGCGGCCGAATACGCCTCGGAGATCCGCCGGATCATGCGGTACCTGGGGGTGAGCGACGGCAACATGCAGGAGGGATCCCTGCGTTGTGACGTCAACATCTCCGTGCGCCGGGGGCCGGATGCGCCCTTCGGAACGAAGGTGGAGATCAAGAACATGAACTCGTTCTCGGCCATCCAAAAGGCCTGCGAGTACGAGATCAAGCGTCAGATCAAGGCCTACGAGACCGATGAGCCGATCGTTCAGGAGACCCGCCTCTGGGATGAGGGCAAGCAGCTCACCAAGAGCATGCGCAGTAAGGAAGGCGCCAGCGATTACCGCTATTTCCCGGATCCTGACCTTGGTCCGATTGAGGTGAGCGCGGATCAGCGGGAGTCCTGGCGCGCTGAATTGCCTGAGCTGCCGGCGGCCAAGCGGCATCGCTATGCCGATGAGCTGGGTCTCTCCCAGTACGACGCACGGGTGCTCACCGATGAGCGGCCGATGGCCGACTACTTCGAGGCTGTGGTGGGTGCAGGCGCTGACGCCAAGCTTGCGGCGAACTGGATCACCGGCGACATCGCTGCCCATGTGAACAGCAACCGGCTCAGCTACACCGAGCTGCCCTTCCGGCCTGAGCAGTTGGCCGAAATGGTGCAACTGATCGATGGCGGCAAGATCAGCGGCAAGATCGCCAAGGAGATCCTTCCGGAGCTGCTCGAGAAAGGCGGCTCACCCAAGGCGATCGTCGACGAGCGCGGCCTCGGCATGATCAGCGATCCGGCGGCGATCGAAGCAATCGTCGATGAACTGCTGGGGGCCCACCCTGATGAAGTGGAGGCTTTCCGCGGCGGCAAGACCAAGCTGCAGGGCTTCTTCGTCGGACAGTTGATGAAGAAGACCGGTGGCAAGGCGGATCCCAAGCTCGCCAACCAGATTCTGAGCAAGAAGCTCAAGGGTTGATGAGCGGAGCGGCAGCCATTCCCGATGCCTGGAAGGAGTGGCTGCTGCAGAACCGGGATCGCGGCTGTGATCTAGAAGGGTTGATGCAGCGTGCTCTCGCCCAGGGGTTTGCGCGAGAGGCGATTGCGGCAGTTCTCGATTCGTCGTCCCGTGGGCTCACAGCCACGGACTCACCATCGCCCGATTGGCTCGCCTGGTTCGAGGCCCCCCTCACCCGGCAAGAGCACCGGCCTCGCGCCTGGCGGTTGGATACCTCATTGGCCCAGGTCTATGAGCTGCCAGGACTGCTCAGCCGCGAGGAATGCGAGCAAGTGATCGACGCCATCAACGGGTCATTGCAGCCGTCAACGGTGACCCGCGGCAGCAGCGATTACCGCACCAGTCGCACCTGTCATTTGCGCCAGAACCATCCCCAGCTGGCGGCGAGCCTCGACCAGCGCTTTGCGGCCTTGTTCGGCGTGGATCCGCGCCTCTCGGAACCGATTCAGGGGCAGCGCTACGACCCCAGCGAATACTTCAAGGAACACACGGATTGGTTTGCGCCGGGGACGGAGGAATACGCCACCCACACCGACAGTGGCGGGCAACGCACCTGGACGGTGATGGTTTATCTCAACGCTGTGGAGCGGGGTGGAGAGACGTTGTTCCGCCGCCTGGGGCGCTCGTTCACGCCTGTGCCCGGCATGGCCTTGGCCTGGAACAACCTCCAGGCCGATGGCACTCCCAACCCTTTCACGCTGCATGAGGCCTTGCCGGTAGAGGCGGGCCACAAATGGGTGATCACAAAGTGGTTCCGTGCCGACTTTGGGAGGAACGGCTAACCCGGATCTGCTGTCCCCGTTGCGTTGAGCAGACCCATGGCCTGGGTTTTCCAGGCGCCGGGTTGGCCTCGATTGGCAAGAACGTGATCTGCCAAGCCACGTTTGCGGCTCAGGGGCCATTGGGCGGCAATGCGGGCTTGAGCGGCGTCAGGGCTCAGCCCGTCCCGCGCGATCAAGCGCTCGAGCTGCTGGGATGCATCACAGTCGACCAGCCAGACTTCGCTGCAGAGCGACTCCAGCCCCGCTTCGAACAACAGCGGAATCATCAGCACAACGGCTGGTGCCTTGGCATGGAGGCTGAGTTCTTGGTCGAAGCGCTCCCGCACGATCGGGTGAACCAGTTGCTCGAGCCACCGCCGTTCCGCGGGGTCCTGGAACACGATCCGACCCAGGGCAGCGCGGTCGACGGCTGCGCCCCCTTCAGCCTGGACTCCAGCGCCGTACCGCTGCATCACGCTGGTCGTGGCCGGGCGACCGGGTGCGAGGGCCTCTCGGGCGAATTGATCCGCATCCAACACCGGCAGACCTTGCTGCGCCAACCAATGGCCCACGCTGCTCTTGCCGCTTGCGATCCCGCCCGTGAGTCCGATGCGTCGTTGCGAGAACGGCTCGCCAGGCGCCATGGTGTCGGAGCAGGATGCACCCAGTGTCTCGCGGCGGATCAGCGGTGGCGATGGCTTCTTCTTGGCAACCGATCCAGGGTGGTGTGACGGCACCGAATGGGTTCCAGGCCGCTGGCATCGTTGCCGGTCTCAAGCCCTCAGGTAAGCCTGATCTGGCGCTGGTGTTGGCACCGGTGACGGCCGTTTGTGCCGGCACCTTCACCACCTCCGTGGTGCGGGCGGCCTGTGTTGACCTTTGCCGTGATCGCCTTGCCAGTACTGCTGGCCAGGCCCGTGCCGTGTTGATCAATTCCGGTCAGGCCAATGCCTGCACCGGCGATCGCGGTCTGGTCGACAGTCAGCGCGCCACCCAGGTGCTGGCCGATCAGCTTGGCGTCGATGCGGAGTCGGTGTTGATCTGCTCCACCGGAGTGATTGGTGTGCCGATTCCGATGCCCACCCTTCTGGCCGGGTTGGCTCCTTTGCTGGAGGCCTTGGATGACGCGGGGGGTGATGCTGCGGCCAACGCCATCCTCACCACCGATCTGGTGGACAAGCAGGTGGCGCTTGAACTGGAACTGGAGGGGCGCCGGGTGCGCATCGGAGGGATGGCCAAAGGCTCGGGAATGATTCATCCCGACATGGCCACGATGCTCGGCTTCTTCAGTTGTGATGCCGGCGTCGATGCAGGCGTTTGGCAGGAGATGGTGCGACGTGCGGTGCAGCGTTCCTTCAACGCCATCACCGTGGATGGAGACACCAGCACCAACGACACCGTGCTGGCCTTCGCGGCAGGCCCACCGCTGGCCCAACAGCACCATGCCGTTCTGGAACAGGGCCTCACCCAGGCCATGCAACAGCTGGCTCAGGCCATTGCCCGGGATGGCGAAGGGGCGACCTGTCTGATCGAAGTGCAGGTGGAGGGTGCGGTTGACGAGGCCGCGGCGTTGCAGGTGGCGCGCACGGTCTGTGGTTCGTCCCTGGTGAAGACCGCAGTCCATGGCCGGGATCCGAACTGGGGGCGGATCGTGGCGGCCGCGGGTCGCTCTGGTGTGTCCTTCGATCCGGATGCGGTTGCTCTTTGGATTGGTCCCCATCAATTGATGGCGGCCGGTCAACCCGTGGCCTTTGATCGCGCTGCAGCCAGCAACGTTCTGCGGCAGGAGCATGTTCCGATTCGCCTCGGCCTGGGGCATGGTTCCGGCTCTGGTCAGGCCTGGGGATGTGACCTGTCGGATCAGTACGTGCGCATCAATGCCGACTACACCACCTGAAGCTTCTGTTTTGAACCCCTGTCACAATCCGAGTCTCCGTCAGACCCATCCGTGGACCATCCCAGCTCCCCTGACGCTCCCGTTGAGGCCAAGGCACGTTTCTGGGTGGGGCCCCTGGTGGCTGGTTGTTGTTTCGCCCTTGGTTACGGCATCACCGAGCGGGTGCTGACGCGGCAGACCAATGCTGAGGACCCTGTTCCTGAGGCTTTCACACCGCTCGCGTTTCCAGGGGATTCCCTGCAGGAGATTCGGGCTCGGTTCAGTGACGACGATTCATCCCTGCAAGTGGATGTCACAGCCCTAGAAGCTGCCGAGGCTGCAAGCCGACCGGCCAAGCCAGCGGTCAAGGAGACGCCCAAACCCCCTGTGGCCCTGCAGACGCCAGAACCCCCTGTCTGGACGGCCCCCGCCTGGTCGGACCCCCAAACCATTTCCCCGGAGGTTGAGGAAGACTACAGACCCGCCTCCTCATCTGCCCAGGAGCCTGAGCTCGAGCTCGATGACAGCAATGCCGATTCCCTGGCGCTTCCTGGGGAGTCCATCGAGGTGATGCCTGCTGTGGTTGTTCCAGGCGGTGATTCACCCGTGCTGGTGGCTGAGCCGGAATCTGTTGTGCTGCCTCCTGGCGCGGAAGCCTTTTTCGAAGTCATTGAGCCCGTGACTCCGCCTCAGCCCTGATCTCCGGTTGGATCTGCCACAGTTGAAGCTGTCTGCAATCGGTCCATGGGCTCGTCGGAGGCCTTGATTCGCGCCACGGTGAACCGCATCAGTGCGCGCCTTGGTCACGGCTTTGCAGACGCTGCAGCGGAGTTGGCGGTACTGGCGCAAGACGCTCCGCAACGGCTGCGCCAGGAATGGGATCTGTTTCAAGACGAGGTCCGTGCCGAAGCGGAACGGATTGAACGGGGTGATCACGTCACGGTGAGCACAGATGGGGCGTCGGCCTCGGAACCGTCGGACAACCCACAGGCGGTGATCGATCGTCTTCGGGCCACGGTGGCTGATCTGAGCCAAGCGATCGAGGCACGCCCCTGATGCTCGGCCTGCTGCGAGCGCTCCGCATCTGGCGCGCTGTCCTGACGCTGCTGCTGCTGCTTTGGTGGGATGGCCAGTCCTGGACCTACCGCGGCGGTGTCACCGTCGAGCGTCGTGCTCGCCGTCAGCAACAGCGAGCCCGTTGGTTGACGTCTGAGTTGCTGTCTCTGGGCTCCGCCTTCATCAAGCTGGGGCAACTGCTCTCCGCCCGCCCAGACATCCTCCCCGCGGGCTGGGTGGCCGAGCTGGCAGCGCTGCAAGACAGCGTTCCGGCCTTCAGTTTTGATCGGGTGCAGACCGTGCTCGAGCGAGAGCTGGGGCCGCGCTGTGCCGAGGTGATCGATCTGGATCCCGAACCCCTGGGTGCAGCCTCGCTGGCCCAGGTGCATCGCGCCAGCCTGCGCAGTGGCCGGCAGGTGGTGCTCAAGGTGCAGCGCCCTGGGCTCGATCGCCTGTTTCGCCTTGATCTGGAGGTGATGCAGCAGGTGGCAGCTGTGCTGCAACGCAATCCCAGTTGGGGTCGTGGTCGGGATTGGCCGGCGATGGCACGGGAATGTCGACGTGTGCTGCTGCGTGAGCTCGATTTCCGCGTTGAGGCGCAGTACGCCGCTCGTTTTCGTCAGCAATTTCTGGATGACGAACGCATCAGGATCCCCGGTGTGGTCTGGGAGTTGAGCACGCGCCGTGTGCTGTGCCTCGACTACCTGCCCGGTATCAAGGTCAACGACCGTGAGGCGTTGCTCGAAGCCGGCGTTGATCCGGCCGCGGTGGCTGAGGTGGGTGCAGCCAGTTATCTCAAGCAGTTGGTGAGGTTTGGTTTTTTCCATGCCGACCCCCATCCCGGCAACCTCGCCGTGGCGAGTGATGGAGCGCTCATTTACTACGACTTCGGGATGATGGGGCTGTTGTCAGACGGCTTGCGTCGACGTCTAGGAGCCATGGTCCGGGCTGCTGCTGCGAGGGATTCAGCGGCATTGGTGGAGGAGATGCAGGCGGCTGGTGTGATCTCCGGCGGCATTGATGTGGGTCCGGTGCGCCGTCTCGTGCGGCTGATGCTGCAGGAGGCTCTCACCCCACCCTTCACGGCCAACGTGATCGACAAACTCTCCGGCGATCTCTACGACCTGGTCTATGGCCAGCCCTTTCGTCTGCCGGTTGAGCTGATCTTTGTGATGCGGGCTTTGTCCACCTTCGAGGGTGTTGGCCGCAGCCTTGATCCCGCTTTTAGCTTGGTGGCGATCGCCAAGCCTTATCTCCTTCCACTCATGACCTCCAGCGGCTCCGGCAGCAACGATCTGTTCAACGAACTCGGCCGTCAGGTCGGGGCCCTCAGCAGCCGCGCTGCTGCCTTCCCGCGGCGCTTGGATGAAAGTCTGGAACGCCTGGAGCAGGGCGATCTTCAGCTCCAGGTGCGGCTTGGCGAATCGGATCGTCAGTTCCGCCGGATGGCCCTGGCCCAGCAATCGATCGGCCAATCGGTGTTGCTCGGATGCCTGGCTTTGGCCACCGCGATTGTTGGTGCCAGTGCACGCCCGCTCTGGTCACTTCTTCCGGCTGCTGCTGCTTTGCCGGTGGGCTTGGGCTGGTTCCGAATGCAAGTCAAGATCCGTCGCGATCAACGGTTGGAGCAGTTGCCCGGTTCCAACCGTTGAACGTTCGTCGGAGGCCTGAGATCAGGCCTTGCCGCGGGGGCCCTGGCCAACGGCACCGGCGTAGACGGCCTGGCTGCCCAACTCGTCTTCGATGCGAAGCAGCTGGTTGTACTTGGCGACCCGCTCGCTGCGGCTGAGGGAGCCGGTCTTGATCTGTCCGGCGCGGGTGGCGACGGAGAGGTCGGCGATGGTGGTGTCTTCGGTTTCGCCACTGCGGTGGCTGATCACGCTGGTGTAGCCGGAGCGGCCTGCCAGGTCGATGGCCTGGAGGGTTTCGGTGAGCGAACCGATCTGGTTCACCTTGATCAGGATCGAGTTGGCCGTGGCGCTGTCGATGCCCTGTTGAAGACGCTTGGTGTTGGTCACGAACAGGTCGTCACCCACCAGCTGCACTTTGCCGCCGAGGCGTTCGGTCAGCAGCTTCCAGCCATCCCAGTCGTCTTCGGCCAGGCCGTCTTCGATCGAAACGATCGGGAATTTCTCCACCAGTTGCTCGAGTTGGCCCACCATCTCAGCGCTGGTGTAGCTACCACCATCGAAGGCATAACGGCCGTTCTCGAAGAATTCGGTGCTGGCTACGTCCAGGGCCAGGGAAATCTGTTCACCGGGCTTGTAGCCCGCCTTACTGATCGCTTCCACCAGGATTTCGCCGGCTTCCACATTGCCCAGATCCGGTGCGAAGCCGCCTTCGTCGCCCACGGCGGTGCTCATGCCCTTGTCGCTGAGCAGTTTCTTGAGCGTGTGGAACACCTCGGTGCCCATCCGCAGGGCTTCGCGGAAGCTCGGAGCCCCGTGGGGCACCAGCATGAATTCCTGGAAGTCCAGGCTGTTTGCGGCGTGGGCGCCACCGTTGATCACGTTCATCAACGGCACCGGCAGCAGGTTCGCCATCGGCCCGCCGAGGTAGCGATAGAGGGGAATTCCCAGCCCGTTGGCAGCAGCACGGGCGGTGGCCATGCTCACCGCCAGGATCGCGTTGGCTCCCAGGTTGGATTTGTTGTCGCTTCCGTCCAGCTCCAGCATCGCGGCGTCCACAGCTGCCTGATCCAGTGCGGAAAGGCCGCAGAGAGCCGGTGCGATCCGCTCTTCGATGTGGTTCACGGCCTGGCCCACACCCTTGCCCATGTAGCGATCACCGCCGTCACGCAGTTCGTGGGCTTCGTGGGCACCGGTGCTGGCACCACTGGGAACGATGGCCCGTCCCATGGCACCTCCTTCGAGCAGCACCTCGGCTTCAACCGTGGGGTTGCCGCGGGAATCGAGCACCTCTCGGGCCACGATGGTGTCGATGACGAGGTCGAGGGAATCGATCACGTTGGGACGGACGCTTAACCCGGGGATCTTATGGGTCGCCCCTCTCTCTCGTGTTGTGACGGGTCATACCTGGCCAGAATGACGGCAGGTTCACGCTGCACGACGCTCACCCATGCGGATGCTTCACACCATGCTCCGGGTTGCTGATCTGGAGAGGTCTCTGGGCTTCTACACCGAGGTCCTGGGCATGCAGCTTCTGCGTCGAAAGGATTACCCCAGCGGCCGCTTCACATTGGCCTTTGTTGGCTATGGCTCGGAGAGCGACCACACGGTCCTCGAACTCACCCACAACTGGGACGCCGACAGCTACAACCTCGGGGATGGCTATGGCCACATCGCGTTGGGGGTGGAGGACATCCACAGCACCTGCTCTGGCATTGCCGATAAGGGTGGTCGTGTGGTGCGGGAACCTGGTCCGATGAAGCACGGCACCACCGTCATCGCCTTTGTTGAGGATCCGGATGGCTACAAGGTGGAATTGATCGAGATGTCCTCCAAAGCCCACGCCTGAAGAACCGGATGACTTCATCGCCAGCGTTGAACGGCAGCCTCACCCATGAGCCGGATCGCTTCAGCGACGCGGCCTGGGATCTGCTGCTCAGTGGTCAGGACGTTGCCCGTCGCTGGCGCCATGAGCAGTTGGATGTGGAGCACCTGATTCAGGTGCTGTTCACCGATCCCGCCTGCCGCCGCTTGGTGGAGCGCTTGCCCCTCCCCATCGATGCGCTCTTGGATCGCTTGGAGGATGTGCTGGCTGATCAGCCTTCGGGGCGAGGCGATGAGCTCTTCATCGGTGATGACCTGGAACAGCTGCTCGATTCGGCTGATGCCATCCGTCGGCGCTGGAATGGAGACGTCATCGATCTGCCGGAAGTGCTGATGGCCATTGGTGCCGATCCGCGGATCGGCGCTGATCTGTTTGCCGGCTTTGGTTTGTCGGCCGGTGCCCTGGAGCAGCTGATCCAACGGGGTATGGATGACCGGGTTCCTGGCATGACCGTTCCTCCCCAAGAACGCTCGATGCCGCGGGCTCAGCCGGAGGTGCAGCAGGAAGCGCCCCGCCGTGAACGGGTGGCGCGCGTTCCCTCCTCCTCCCGTGCGCCGCGCGGGCCGGAGCCTGTCGCCGCCCCTGTCACCCCCCAGTCGCCCGCCCCTGAGCCCCCCCTGCAGGAGCCCCCCACGGCCTTGGAGTCCTATGGGCGGGATCTCACCGAAGAGGCGGAAGCAGGCAGCCTGGATCCGGTGATCGGTCGCGATTCTGAAATTCGCAACCTGATAAAAGTGCTGTCGCGTCGGAGCAAGAACAATCCGGTGCTCATCGGTGAACCCGGTGTTGGCAAAACAGCGATTGCAGAGCTGCTGGCGCAGCGGATCGTGGCGGGTGAAGTGCCGGAGTCGCTGCAGGGTCTGCGGCTGGTGGCGCTGGACCTCGGGGCTTTGATCGCCGGTGCCAAGTTCCGTGGTCAGTTCGAGGAACGCTTGCGCTCGGTGCTCGAGGAGGTGAGTGGTTCCGATTCCGGTGTGGTGTTGTTCATCGATGAGCTGCACACCGTTGTTGGCAGCGATCGCAGCAGCACCGATGCCGGCAGCCTGTTGAAGCCAGCTCTGGCCCGGGGAGACCTGCGCTGCATCGGTGCCACCACGCCGGAGGATCACCGGCTCACGGTGGAAAAGGATCCGGCCCTCAACCGCCGCTTCCAGCAGGTGGTGATCCGCGAGCCGGATCTGGAGCTCAGCCTCGAAATTCTGCGCGGCTTGAAGGAGCGCTACGAGCTGCACCACGGCGTCACCATCACCGATGAGGCCATTCAGACCGCCAACCGTCTTGCCGACCGCTACATCAGTGATCGCTGCCTGCCGGACAAAGCCATTGATTTGATCGATGAGGCGGCCGCACAACTGAAGATGGAGGTCACCTCCAAGCCGCAGGTGGTGGAGGAGGCCGAAGCAGATCTACGCCGCGTTGAACTGGCCTTGCTCGCTGCCGAGCAGGCGCCTGAAGCGGAGCGGATTCAGCTCCAACGCAACCGGCTTGAAGTGTCCACGCGACTCGAAGATCTGCGACGGCGCTGGCAGGAGGAGCGCGGTCAGCTCGAGGAGCTCGGCCAGCTGCTTCAGCAGGATGAAGACCTGCGCCACGCCATCGCTGAGGCCGAGCGGGATGGTGATCTGGAGGAAGCGGCTCGCCTCCAGTACGACCAGCTGCATCGGGTGCAGCAGCGCCGGGATGAACTGGAGGCGTCCCAGGCGGAGGCCCAGTCCGCTGGAGTGGCTCTGCTTCGCGAGCAGGTGGAGGCCGGTGACATCGCTGATCTGGTGGCCCGTTGGACCGGGATTCCCGTGCAGCGGCTGTTGGCGGGCGAGCGTCGCAAACTCCTGGATCTCGACGCCCATCTCGCCGAACGGGTGATTGGTCAGGGCGAGGCGGTGTCCGCCGTTGCTGCTGCCATCCGCCGGGCCAGGGCCGGCATGAAGGATCCCCGTCGACCGGTGGGGTCCTTCCTGTTCCTGGGGCCGACCGGCGTCGGCAAGACCGAGCTGGCGAAGGCGCTGGCGGGGTCGTTGTTTGATGAAGAGGAGGCGCTGGTTCGCCTCGACATGAGCGAGTTCATGGAGCGGAACGCCGTAGCCCGGCTGATCGGTGCTCCTCCGGGCTACGTCGGTTACGAGGAAGGGGGGCAACTCACGGAGGCCGTGCGTCGCCGGCCCTATGCGGTGCTGCTTCTCGATGAAGTGGAGAAGGCCCATCCCGATGTGTTCAACCTGCTGCTGCAGGTGCTGGATGACGGCAGGCTCACCGATTCCCAGGGCCGCACCGTTGATTTCCGCCACACCGTGGTCGTGATGACCAGCAATCTGGCCAGCCCGGCGATCCTTGAACACGCCCGCTCGGGATCCACGGATGAGTCAGCCCTGCAACAGCAGGTGGATGCAGCGCTCTCCAGCCAGTTCCGGCCTGAATTCCTCAACCGCATTGATGAGGTGATTCGTTTCCGCCCGTTGGAGGTGGCCGATCTGGTGCGGATTGTTCAGTTGCAGCTGAAAGACCTCGCTGCTCTGTTAGCCGAGCAGGGTCTTGCCCTTCAGGTGGACAATGCTGTCGCTGAAGCCATGGCCCGTCAGAGCCATGAACCGGAGTACGGGGCGCGGCCGCTGCGTCGGGTGTTGCGGCGCCAATTGGAAAATCCGCTCTCCACACTGCTGCTTGAGGAGCGCTTTGCCGGAGCCAGTGGCGTGAAGGTGCGGCTGGGGGAGGGCGGCACGGATGCCCTTGTGTTTGATCCGGTGGGGGTTTGAGGGCATCCGGTAGGGTGTCTGTTTGGCGAAGTGCCTACCGGCACCGTTGTCAACTTCCGGTCCCATCCCCGTGACCAGCCCCATCTCTGAGGACACCACCACTTCCGACGGCTCAAAAGCCGCTGCCGATTCCACCAAATCCGGTGGTTTTCTGGCGGACACGGTTGATGAGCTGAAACTCGTGGTCTGGCCCAGCCGCCAGCAACTGTTCAGCGAATCCATCGCTGTGATCCTGATGGTCAGCCTTTCGGCCGCCACCATCGCGGCTGTCAGTCGCTTCTTTGGGTGGGCTTCGTCCCAGGTGTTCCGCTGACTCGATATCACCTTTCTCGCCGTGCCCGACGACCTGACCACACCGGACGCCCCTGAGGTGCTTGATCTGCCGGCCCCGAATGAGGGGGAAGACGGCACCTTGCCCGCGGCGGCTGTCGCCAACACGGCCATCGCCCGTTGGTACGCCGTTCAGGTGGCGTCCAGCTGCGAGAAAAAGGTCAAGGCCACCCTGGAGCAGCGGGCCGTCACCCTCGGGGTGAGCAACCGGATTCTCGAAATCGAGATTCCCCAGACCCCTGCCGTCAAGCTGAAGAAGGACGGGACCCGTCAGTCCACCGAGGAGAAGGTGTTCCCCGGTTATGTGCTGGTGCGGATGGTGCTGGATGAGGACACGATGATGGCGGTGCGGAGCACTCCGAACGTGATCAATTTCGTCGGTGCTGAAGACCGGCGCGCTACCGGTAAGGCCCGCGGTCACATCAAGCCCCGTCCCCTCAGCCGCTCTGAGGTGGATCGCATCTTCAAGCGCGCTGCCGAGAAGAAGACCGTCGTCAAGGTGGATCTCACCGAAGGCGATCAGATTCTGGTGACCGCTGGTCCGTTCAAGGACTTCCAGGGCGAGGTGATCGAGGTCTCCGGCGAGCGCAACAAGCTCAAGGCCCTGCTCTCCATCTTCGGTCGCGAGACCCCGGTGGAACTGGAGTTCTCTCAGATCAGCAAACAGAACTGACCTGGCGGCGGCCGTCTCCCTGCGGAGGGCGGCCTTGGGAGTGGGCAACCATTCCGCCGCACCCGACCCGAGGGTCTGGTGATCCGCAGCTGTCCAAACCCCCCAGCCGATGGCCAAGAAAGTCGTAGCTGTGATCAAGCTGGCCCTAGATGCCGGCAAAGCCAACCCCGCGCCGCCGGTGGGCCCTGCCCTCGGTCAGCACGGTGTGAACATCATGATGTTCTGCAAGGAGTACAACGCTCGGACGCAGGACAAAGCCGGTTATGTGATTCCGGTGGAGATCTCGGTCTTCGAAGACCGCAGCTTCACCTTCATCACCAAGACGCCTCCGGCGTCGGTGCTGATCACCAAGGCCGCGAAGATCCAAAAGGGATCCGGTGAGTCCGCCAAGGGCAGTGTTGGATCGATCAGTCGGGCTCAGCTCGAGGAGATCGCCAAGACCAAGCTCCCCGACCTCAACTGCACCAGCGTTGAGTCCGCCATGCGGATCATCGAAGGCACCGCCCGCAACATGGGCGTTTCCATCAGCGACTGACGTCGCTGCATCGCTTCTCCAACCCCATACGGGGGAGGCATCCCTGATGTCGTCTGAACCCCAACCCTGAACATGCCCAAAATCTCTAAGCGCCTGGCCAGCCTGGCCGGCAAGATCGAGGACCGTGCCTACGCACCCCTCGAGGCGATTGCCCTGGTCAAGGACAATGCCAATGCGAAATTCGACGAGACGATGGAGGCCCATGTGCGCCTCGGCATCGATCCGAAGTACACCGACCAGCAGCTGCGCACCACCGTGGCTCTGCCCAACGGAACCGGTCAGACCGTGCGGATCGCCGTGGTGACCCGCGGTGAGAAGGTGGCTGAAGCCAAAGCCGCCGGTGCCGAACTCGCCGGTGAAGAAGACCTGGTGGAAAGCATCAGCAAGGGCGAAATGGATTTCGACCTGTTGATCGCCACCCCCGACATGATGCCCAAGGTGGCCAAGTTGGGTCGGGTTCTCGGTCCTCGTGGCTTGATGCCCAACCCCAAGGCAGGCACCGTCACCACGGACCTCGAGGCTGCGATCAAGGAATTCAAGGCCGGCAAGCTGGAATTCCGTGCCGACCGCACCGGCATCGTTCACGTCCGCTTCGGCAAGGCCAGCTTCAGTGCCGATGCCCTGCTGCAAAACCTCAAGACCCTGCAGGAAACCATCGACCGCAACAAGCCCAGCGGTGCCAAAGGCCGTTACTGGAAGTCCCTGTATGTGACCTCCACCATGGGTCCTTCCGTTGAAGTCGATTTCTCTGCTCTGCAGGACATCGAGCAGGGGAGCTGATCAGGCTCTCCTCTACAATTAACGATTGGCGAAAGCCAAATCGGGCACGCGCCCGGCCAGAGACAGCAGGATGTCCCTGGGAACGACGTCAGTCATTCCTGTTGATGTAATCCCTGCCGAGGCAGACGCGACACGGTTTTGTCCCATTCGGGATTGGATCGGCACGCGGCCTCGTCTTCCTTTCGAAGACTCGATCGGCCGTGTGCCCAGCTTGTTCCTTTGATCCGATCCAATCCCTATGGGCCGCACGCTGGAGAACAAGCAGCAGATCGTCGGAGAGCTCAAAGAGCTCCTCGCCGACGCCGAACTGGCACTTGTCCTTGATTTCAAGGGCCTGTCCATCAAGGAAATGTCTGACCTGCGGGATCGTCTGCGGGCCAGCGACAGCGTTTGCAAGGTGACCAAAAACACCTTGATGCGCCGTGCCATTGATGGTGACAGCAACTGGGCCAGCCTCGATTCCCTGCTGACCGGAACCAACGCCTTCGTCCTGGTGAAGGGCGATGTTGGTGCCGGTGTGAAGGCCGTTCAGACCTTCCAGAAGGAACTCAAGAAGTCCGAGACCAAGGGCGGCCTTTTCGAAGGCAAGCTCCTGTCTCAGGACGAGATCAAAGCCATTGCCGATCTCCCCTCCAAGGAGCAGCTCATGGCTCAGATCGCCGGTGCCATCAACGCCGTGGCCACGAAGGTCGCTGTGGGCATCAACGAGGTTCCCTCTGGTATGGCCAGGGCACTCAAGCAGCACGCCGAAGGCGGCGAAGGCTGATTCGGCCCTGCCGAGACCACTGTTCATTGATCTGTTGCTTCCCCTTTCAAAACCATGTCTGCAAAAACCGACGAAATTCTCGAATCGCTGAAATCCCTCTCCTTGCTTGAAGCTTCCGAGCTGGTCAAGCAGATCGAAGAGGCCTTCGGTGTGTCCGCCGCAGCATCTGCTGGTGTTGTGATGGCTGCCCCTGGCGCTGCTGGTGGCGGTGGCGATGCCGCTGAAGAGAAGACCGAATTCGACGTGATCCTGGAAGGCTTCGACGCCTCCGCCAAGATCAAGGTCCTCAAGGCCGTCCGTGAGGCCACCGGTCTGGGTCTGGGCGACGCCAAGGCTCTGGTCGAGGCTGCTCCCAAGGCCGTCAAGGAAGGTGTCTCCAAGGAAGACGCCGAAGCTGCCAAGAAGGCCATCGAAGAAGCAGGCGGCAAGGTCACCCTCAAGTGATCGCCTTGGGAGAGGGCTTGCCCCTCTCCCCCTGTTTGCGTTCAGTCACCGGTCCTTTCCAGGGCCGGTTTTTTTGTGGTTTTCTCTGGCCAATAAAAAAGCCCCGCCAAAGGCGGAGCTTTTTAAGAGAGGAACACATTCAGGAGTCTGTCCTTGTTTCGACCCTGAAGAGGCGCTCAGCACTCCTCACACAAATTCAAACTAAGGGTGGGGAATCCTTTGTCAGCCCCTGTCTGGTCGCCCTCTCAACTGGCACTGTGACGGTTGGTCCTCAGCGGCGATAGGGAATCACCTGCAGCCGGATCGGGGCATTGCTGGCCAGGCGTGTGGTTCGTCGTTGTGTGGTGCGTCGTCGTGTTGATCGTGCCGTGGGCAACGGCGGTGGTGCGATCGGCGGCATCGGCGCTCCCAACCGCTGAAAGCCTGAACGCTGGCCGCGGCTGCTGGCCAGCGCGAGCAGCCGGTTCACCGGGTCGTGATGCGCGAAGTACAGGTGGTTCAACGGGCGACCCTGGTAAACCCGGCGTTCCAAGGCCCAGCCCGGCTCCAGCTGCAGAGCCACGAACCTGTTGGGATCGCGGCGAGTTGGTAAGGGAGCCTGACCCACCAGGAGTGGTGCCCGTTGCTGGGGGTCGAGGGCCTCGAGCCTCAGCGAGGCGCCGGATGGCTTGAGCCGGAAGCGAAAGCGGGTTCCAAGGTCTTGGCCACCGCTGCGCAGCGAGTAGCCATTGCTGTCCAGGTAGCGCTTGCAGATGCCGCTGAAGTTGAAGCGATTCAGGCTGGGCTCTACCAGTCCGTCCTGGCGTGCCCTCCAGCAGCGCGGTTGGGCCTTGATCTGTTCCAGCACCAGCAGTTTCCACTGGGCTTTGCCAAGGGGTTGTGCTAGCACAGCGAAGTGCTCCTGCGGCACCGCAGCGCTGTTAAACAAGGCCCGTGCGGTGCCCTCCTGCGACAGACCGGCCGCCAACAGCCCCACGGCAGTCAGACCAGCCGCCCGCAGGTAGGTTCGGCTCATCCACGGTGACGCCAGAAACCGTGTTGTACCGAACAGCGTTGGGACCGATCAATGGCGGAAGGACGGGGACGGGTCGTGGCTGCAGCGACGGATGGTGCCTGCAGCGGCAACCCAGGTCCGGGAGGTTGGGGGGCCTTATTGCGTTTTGAAAACGGCAGCGTTGAGGAATTTGGTGGCCATGCACCCGACACCACCAACAACCGCATGGAACTGCAGGCGGCGTTGGAGGTGTTGCAACGGCTTGAACATCTGCCCCGTCATCCGGATCTCACCCTGCGCACCGACAGCAAATATCTGATTGATGGCCTGGGCTCCTGGATCAAAGGCTGGAAGCGCAAAGGCTGGAAAACGGCTGCGGGCAAGCCCGTGCTCAACCAGGACCTCTGGAAGGCTTTGGATGCCGCTCGTCTGGATGATGTGCCCCTGCGCTACGTCAAAGGCCACAGCGGTGATCCAGACAACGAACGGGTGGACCGCATCGCCGTGGCGTTCTCCCATAACGCCCAGCCCAACTTGGCTCTGAAGCAGGGATCATCGGAGCTGTCTTCCGCCGAGGCTGCGCCAGAAGCACCATCTGAGGTTGCCCCCAAGCCTCTGCTGCAGCTGTTGTCCCGGTTGGAGCTGGCGGACCGTCTGGCGCAGGGTGGCTACAGCCTCTCGTCGCTGGAGCTGGCGCAGCTGGTGGAAAAGCCGCTCAAACAGCTGGAAACCAAGGCTGAGAGCTGGATCTGGAGGGATTGGATGGTCGAGCCCCAGGCGGAAGGGCGTTGGACCCTGCAACGTCGCGAGGCAGGATCAGAACAGTCCTGAGCCAGAGCATGTCGCCGTCCTCTTCGGCCGGACCGCTCAGCAGCGGTGCCTTTTATCAGCGTTGGCTTGGCCCGGTCTTGGCGCGGGACGACGGTCTGGATGCTGAACAGCTGTCGCGCACTGCCCTCACGGCTCTTGGTCAAGCCAGCCTGCGGCGCCGCTGGCCAGGGGTGTCCACGGTGCTGGATGGCGTTGCGGCGGATCTGCAACGGCGTGATCTGCGCCTGGAACAAGTGCTGTTTGGCTGCCGCTTCCCCAACCCGGTGGGTTTGGCGGCGGGGTTTGACAAGAACGGAGTCGCGGCTGGGATTTGGGATTGCTTTGGCTTTGGCTTCGCTGAAGTGGGCACGGTCACCTGGCATGGCCAGCCGGGCAACCCCAAACCACGCCTGTTCCGGTTGGCGGAGGAGCAGGCCGCGTTGAACCGGATGGGATTCAACAACGATGGCGCCAAGGCGCTGTTGAAAACGCTGGAGCGTCAACGTCTGGATCCGCCCGGCCGGCGGCCGGCGGTGCTGGGGATCAATGTGGGCAAATCCAAGATCACGGCCTTGGAGCAGGCACCGGACGACTACGCGGCGTCCCTGGAGTTGTTGTCGCCCTTGGCGGACTACGCGGTGATCAACGTCAGCTCCCCCAACACCCCCGGATTGCGGGATCTGCAGGACACAGCCCAGTTGCGGCGTCTGGTGGAACGGCTGCGCCGGCTGCCGGCCTGCCCGCCTCTGTTGGTGAAGATCGCGCCGGATTTGGACGATGAATCGATTGATGCGGTGGCCCGATTGGCCTTTGAGGAGGGTCTGGCTGGAGTGATCGCGGTCAACACCAGTCTCAATCGGCTGGGCCTGGAGCAACGGCGGTTGCCGCAGACCGGGCGCACTCTGGCGGAGGAGGCCGGAGGTCTCAGCGGTGCCCCCCTGCGTCAGCGGGCCCAGGAGGTGATCCGTCGTTTGCGGGCCAGTGCTGGCCCGGCGCTGCCGTTGATCGGTGTGGGTGGGATTGACTCGGCCCAAGTGGCTTGGGAGCGAATCACCGCGGGGGCTTCATTGGTTCAGCTCTACACCGGCTGGATTTTTCAGGGGCCGGATCTGGTGCCGCGGATTCTGGACGGTCTTCTGCTGCAGTTGGACCGCCACGGTCTGCGCACCATCGCGGAAGCATCCGGCAGCGGTTTGCCCTGGCAAGACTGAAGCTGTTGCTTGAAAGACAGCTCAACTGCTCGATGTTTCGCTCTTGAATGGCTCTTCTGCGCAGTTATTCAAGGGGTGATCGTCGACAGCGTTGGCTCAGTGGACAAAGCCGCTTGCCATGCTCGCTTTTGGTGAGCTGCCTCAACTCATAGCGGTCAGCTTGGCTTGAACTCGTCAGTGGGCCACGCTGGTGATGTCTCTGCGTTGTATTGGGAGTCGGGATGGGCGTTGACCTACGCCATGGCGGCAACCGCGAAGCAGCCGCCGCAAGGTTGAACTGCCCGCCGTCCCAGCTGCTCGATGCCAGTGCATCTCTGGTGCCTTGGTCTTCCCGTTGGCAGCGAATTGGCCTGAGTGCCTGGCGCGACTATCCCGACCGCAGTCAGGTGCTGCTTCGTGAGCGCATCGGTGTGCTGCACGGCGTTGAGCCTTCCTTCGTATTGCCGGGTAACGGCGCTGCCGAACTGTTCACCTGGGCGGCTCGTGATGCAGCCGAGCAAGGTTTGAGTGTGCTGGCAGCACCGGGTTTTGCCGATTACAAACGCGCCTTGCGCTGCTGGTCAGCGACCTCCCGGCAGCAGCAGTTGCCTCTCCTTTGGGATGAGGCGTTTCCGCAACCGTTTCCCGACGCGGGCGAGGGATCTGTGCTGTGGATTTGCAATCCCCACAACCCCACCGGCCAGCTCTGGTGCCGTGCCTCATTGCAGCCATTGCTGGAGCGGTACGCCCTGGTGATCTGTGATGAAGCGTTTTTGCCTCTGTTGCCCAACGGCGAGCAGCAGTCGTTGATTCCCTTGGTGGCTGAGCATTCGAACCTGGTGGTGATCCGTAGCCTCACCAAGCTCTATGGCATTGCTGGCTTGCGTTTGGGCTATGCCGTTGCGCAGCCCCAGCGGTTGCAGCGTTGGGCCGAGTGGCGGGATCCCTGGCCCGTGAATGGCATCGCCCTGGCTGTTGGCGAACGGTTGTTGTCATCGCCCCGGCATTACCAATCTTGGTGCATGCGCGTGCAGCGTTGGACGGCAACGGAGGGGGCGTGGATGCAGCGGCAATTGGCTGCGTTGCCGGGCATCACCCCGATGCCGTCGGCGGTTAACTATCTGCTGATTCGAGCGAACCGATCCCTCGTGCCTTTGCGGGAGGCATTGGAGCAACGGCATCGCATTCTTTTGCGCGATTGCCGTTCCTTCGAGGGTTTGGGAGAGACCTGGCTGCGGATCGGATTGCAATCGCGGCGCAATAACCGCCGCATTGTGTGGGCGATGCGTGAGGAGTTGAAGCGCAGCCCTCTGGCTTGACTCAGGCCACCAGGCCTTGAAGCACGCCGGCCAGTTGCTGTTCAGCATCCCGTTCCGCCAAGGCAGCCATCCCTTCACGCATCTGAGTGAGTGGATCGTTTGTGGTGCTGGCATGTCCGAGCCGCGATGCCAGGAGCCGCTGCACGGTGTTGAACAAAACCGGCTGCTCCGGACCGTGTTGATGCACGATCACGGCCGCACCAAGGGATGCGGCGCAGGATGCATTGGCCTCCTGGTGTTGGTCCGCCGCCTGGGGGAATGGCACCAGTACGGCCGGGGTCCCGCAGACCGCCAGTTCACTGAGGCTGCCGGCCCCCGCGCGGCTGATGGCTAGATCCGCATGTTGTAGCAACCCTGGCATCTCATCGCTGAAGCGGCGTTCCACCAGTTGTGGGTGCTGCAGTTGCCCAAGGTCAGGGTCGTTGTCACCGGTGAGGTGAACCACGCGGCAGCCCTGCTCCAACAGGGCCGGCACCGCATCACGCACCATGCGGTTGAGGCCGACGGCGCCTTGACTGCCGCCCATCACCACCAGCAGCGGTCCCTCTCCGGCGGGCACCCAGCTCGGTAGGGGTTGTGGGGCTAAAAAGCTGGAACGCACCGGCGTGCCCGTGAGCATCGGCTGGCTGCCGGGGATGCGCTTGGCGGCAGCGGGGAGGCCAATGGCCACGGCGCTGCAGAAGCGACCCAGCAGTCGGGTGACCCGCCCTGGGATGGCATTGGATTCATGTAGCACCACGGGAATGCCGCACCAGCGCGCCGCCAGGATTGCGGGGGCGGCGATGTAGCCGCCGGTGGTGAACACCACATCGATCGCGTTCCGGCGGATCACCTGCCGCACGCTCACGCTGGCCAGTAACAGGCGCAGCAACTGCAGCAGCTTGGTCAGCCCGCGTCCCTGCAGCCCGCCTGCGTTCACGCACACCAACCCAAAACGCTTTGGCACCAGCTGCGTTTCGAGCCGATCAGGCACCCCCAGCCAGCGCACGGGCCATTGGCTTTCAACGGCTTCAGCAACTGCAAGAGCGGGGAAGAGATGACCGCCGGTGCCGCTGGCGGCGATCAGAAGCCGGGTCATCGCGTCGGCCGTCACCGCACACCGGACCTAACTTAATTGGGCTGATGTGGTCTGGCCTGTGCGTCGTTTTCTGGGAGTCACGCTCGTGTCGGCCATGGCGTTGCTTTTGTCACCGGTCCATGCCCTTGAGCCGCCCGGACGTTGGGGCAGTGCTGTGGAACGTTTCAGCGATCGCCTGCAAACGGCATTGAACAGCGGCAGCTCTTCGGCGTTCGACACGCTGGCCAGCGTTGAGCTTCAGCCTGTTTTGGCCCAGCGCCTGGAGCGTTTCCGGCAGGATTTCCCCGAGGTCACCTGGCAGGTGGAGCCCGCAGCACCCACACCAGATGGCCGTTCAACCCTCAGCCTGCGGGTGCGAGGTTCCGCCGAATCCCAGGGGCTCAGCTATTCCCTCGAGGCCAGCGAGCAGATCGCGATTCGGCTGGAGGACGGCCAGCTCGTAGATCAGGAACTATTGGCCCAGCAGTCCTTGCTGCGCAGCGGTGAGCGCCCCTTGGCGGTCAACGTCGCCATCCCCGACGTGGTGCTCACCGGCAGCCGTTACGACGTCGACTTGATCGTTGAAAAACCGCTAGGCCAGGCCCTGGTGGCGGGTGGTTTGATTGACCTCACCGATGAGCAGCTTTCGGCTCAGAAGCGCCCCAACCTGCCGTTGTCGCCTCAGGCTGGGGGTGGATTGTTTAAAAGCGTTCAGGCCCCGCAGCAACCTGGTTCGCAGACCTGGGCCGTGATGCTGGTGCATCCCGAAGGCGTGGTGACGGCCACCAAACGGGTGCGCGTGGTCAGCAACTACTAGCTCCGCTGCCTTGTTTGGTTCCAGAGGTGCAGGGCGGACACGTCCTCATCGCCGTGGCCGTTGTTGATCAGATCTAGTTCCAGCTGTTCCACCAGCGTTGTGACGGGGAGATCCAGCTGGACGGCCTTGGCTGCATCGAGGGCGATGCCGAGATCCTTGCGATGCAGGCTGAGCCGGAAGCCGAGGGGATAGCTGCCCTCCAGCATGGCGGTGCTGCGATGGTCGAGGGCCCATGAGCCGGCTGCACCATTTTTGAGGGCATCGATCACCTGGGGCATGGGCAGCTCCAAACGCTGGCCTAGGGCCACCGCTTCGGCCACGGCGGCATAGCTGCCGGCCACCAGCACCTGGTTCACAGCTTTCACCTGCTGCCCACGCCCCACGCTGCCGAAGTGGTGGATGGAGCCGCCAATTACCTCGAGGATGGGCCACACCCGCTCCAATGGCTCGCTGGCTCCACCCACCAGCACCGTGAGGCTGCCGCGTCGGGCGCCTTCCGTACCGCCGGTAACCGGCGCATCCAGGTAGTGGACGTTCTGGTGGGCCAGGCGCTCCGCACAGCGTTGGGCCGTGGCGGGAGCAATGGTGGAGCAATCCAGCACCACGCTGCCGGCGCTCAGCTGTGAGGCGGCACCGTTGGGGCCGAAAAGCACCTGTTCAACGGCTGCATCGTCGCTGACGCACAGCAGCAGCACATCCACGCCGGTGCTGGCATCGGCTGGGCTGGAACATCGCGCTGCACCCTCGAGCTCCGGATTGGTTTCGGCTTTCCGGCTGCGGGAGTGCACCCGCAGTGGGAAGCCAGCGCGGTGCATGTTGATCGCCATGGGCAAGCCGAGTGCCCCCAGCCCCACGAAGCCAAGGCTCAAGTCAGCTTTGGTCATGACGCATGGCGAAGCATTTGGATCCTGGTCGACGGATGCGCTGCAGTTGTGGCTTCAGGACAAAAAATCCCGGTCGTCCCTTTGAGAGACGTCCGGGATGAGATCGATCAAGACCTGAATCTCCAGGCCTGAGCCACTGATCAGGCGGCGTCGAGGGCAGCCACGCCGGGCAGCACCTTGCCTTCCAGCAATTCGAGGCTGGCGCCGCCGCCGGTGGAGATGTGCGACATCTTCTCGGCCAGGCCGGCCTTCTCGACCGCTGCCACGGAGTCACCACCGCCGATGATCGTGCAGCAACCCTTGCCGCTCAGCTCGGCCAGGGTGGTGGCGATGGCGTTGGTACCAGCAGCGAACTTGTCGAACTCGAACACGCCCATGGGGCCGTTCCAGATCACGGTCTGACAGTCGGCCAGGGCGTCCTGGAACACCTTGATCGAATCGGGGCCGATGTCGAGACCCATCCAGCCATCAGGGATGGCGTTGATGTCAGCGGTCTGGCTGTTGGCATCGGGGGCGAAGTTGTCGGCCAGCACCACGTCGGTGGGCAGCAGCAGCTGCACGCCCTTGGCCTTGGCTTTGGCCTCGAGCTCCTTGGCCAGTTCCAGCTTGTCTTCTTCCACCAGGCTCTTGCCCACTGAGAGGCCGCGGGCCTTGTAGAAGGTGAAGATCATGCCGCCGCCGATCAGAACCTTGTCGCACTTGTCGATCAGGGCCTCGAGCACGCCGATCTTGGAGCTCACCTTGGAGCCGCCGACGATGGCGGCGAGGGGACGCTTGGGCTCATCCACAGCACCCTGCAGGTACTGAAGTTCCTTCTCCATCAGGAAGCCGGCGACGGAGGGCTTGAGGAACTTGGTCACGCCCTCGGTGGAGGCGTGGGCGCGGTGGGCGGCGCCGAAGGCGTCGTTTACGTAAACCTCAGCCAGGCCAGCGAGCTTCTCGGCGAAACCGGCTTCGTTCTTCTCTTCCTCGGCGAAGAAACGCACGTTCTCCAGCAGCACCACATCGCCGTTGGCCATGGCGCCCACCTTGGCTTCGGCGTCGGGGCCGATGCAGCTGTCGGTCTTGGCCACGGGCTTGCCCAGCAGTTCGCTCAGGCGAGCCGCCACGGGGGTGAGACGCATGGCGTCGTTCACCTGGCCCTTGGGACGGCCAAAGTGAGCAGACAGGATCACCTTGGCGCCCTTGCCGATCAGGTCGTTGATCGTGGGCAGGGCGGCGCGGATGCGGGTGTCGTCGGTGATCGCACCGGCGTCGTTCAGGGGCACGTTGAAGTCAACCCGCACGAGAACGCGTTTGCCGCTCAGGTCGCCGGCGTTGAGGCTGGCCAGGGAACGCTTCGCCATAGGGTTGTGTCGTGCGGTAAGAAAACGGGGTGAGATTAACCCGTGTGAACGGCGTTGGAGCCAGCGCGTTCAAAGTGAATCTGTTCCTGCTGGCCGTCTGTTCTGTGCGTTTGCCTTTGTGACCACCCCAACGATCCAGTGGTATCCCGGCCACATCGCCAAGGCGGAGCAGCAGCTCAAGCGCCATCTCGACAAGGTGGATCTGGTGATCGAGGTGCGTGATGCCCGCATTCCTCTGGCCACGGGCCACCCCCATCTCAACCGTTGGTTGAAGGGCAAGCAGCATCTGTTGGTGATCAACCGGCGCGACATGGTCACCGCGGCGGCCAAGGAGGCCTGGGAGGCATGGTTCAAAGCCCAGGGGCAACGGTCGGTCTGGTGTGATGCCAAGGCCGGGACCGGCGTGAAGCAGGTGCAGCAGGCCGCGATCCGTGCCGGCGATCAGCTCAACGAACGCCGCCGCAACCGGGGCATGCGGCCCAGACCGGTGCGGGCACTCACCTTGGGCTTTCCCAACGTGGGCAAGTCGGCTTTGATCAACCGTCTTGTGCGGCAGAAGGTGGTGGCCAGTGCCCGGCGGGCCGGGGTGACGCGAACCCTGCGCTGGGTGCGTCTGGGGCAAGACCTCGACCTTCTTGATGCCCCTGGCGTGCTGCCGCCTCGGCTCGACGACCAGCAGGCGGCCCTGCGGCTGGCCCTTTGCGACGACATCGGCCAGGCCGCCTACGACGGTGAACTGGTGGCCCAGGCCTTCCTGCAGTTGCTGCTGGATGTGGAATCCCAGGCTGCCGCTGGGGTGATGATTCCGCTGCTGCAGGAGCGCTATGGCATTCCCCTGAGAGGTGAAACGGCCGACCCGGCTCTCTGGCTTGATGCCGCAGCAGCCCGCCACACCTCAGGCGAGACGGCGCGCATGGCCCAGCGGTTGCTGGATGATTTCCGCAAGTCGGCCCTCGGCAGCATTGCCCTGGAGCTGCCGGCATGAGTCCGCAGCAGTGGAAACGTCCTCCGCTGCCGGAGGAAACATTCACCGACCGCTTTGGCGAAGGCGAGGGAGAGCTGCTGACGCTGGCCTATCCCAAGCCCTTGCCGATGCGTCTGGACCGTTGGCTAGTCAGCCAGCGCACCGAGCAGAGCCGGGCTCGGATCCAGAAGTTCATCGACGCGGGCTATGTGCGCGTCAATGGCAAGACCGGCAAGGCCAAAACCCCCCTGCGCCAGGGCGATGAGGTGCAGCTGTGGATGCCGCCGCCGGAACCACTGCCTTACCTCAAGCCGGAGCCGATGGATCTGGATGTGCTGTTTGAGGATGACCATCTGATCGTGCTCAACAAGCCGGCCGGGCTGACGGTGCATCCGGCGCCGGGTAACAAGGACGGCACCTTGGTGAACGGCTTGCTGCATCACTGCCCGGACCTGCCCGGCATCAGCGGCAAGTTGCGGCCAGGGATCGTGCACCGCCTTGATAAAGAAACCACCGGCTGCATCGTGATCGCCAAGAGCCAGGAGGCCCTGGTGCGGCTGCAGGTGCAGATCCAGAAACGGATCGCTTCCCGCGAGTACTTCGCCGTCGTCCATGGCGTGCCGGCCGGCGACTCGGGCACGATCGTCGGGGCGATTGGCCGTCATCCGGCGGATCGCAAGAAGTACGCGGTGGTCAGCAGCGAAAACGGCCGTTACGCCTGCACCCACTGGACCCTGGTGGAGCGACTCGGCGATTACTCCCTGTTGCGGTTCAAGCTCGACACCGGGCGGACCCATCAGATCCGCGTCCACTGCGCCCACATGAACCATCCCGTGGTGGGTGACCCCACCTACAGCCGCTGCCGCAAGTTGCCGATCGAGCTGCCCGGCCAGGCCCTGCACGCCGTGCAGCTGGGGCTGGATCATCCGATCACCCGCGAGCGGATGCTGTTCGAGGCCCCTCTTCCTCCAGTGATGGAGAAGTTGCTGGGGGTGCTGAGGCGCCGCGCTGCGTCGGGCTGAGGGCTTAGCGGGGCAGCCTTGGGCAGGCCTCCACGAGGGTGCGGCTGATCGGCGCCTGAGGCGCGCTGAAGATCCGATCCCCTGGCCCTTCCTCCACCACTTTCCCCTTGTCCAGCACCATCACCCGGTGGCAGAAGCCACTGGCCACCGAGAGGTCGTGGGTGATGAACACGATTGCCAGGCCCAGCTCCTGCTGCAGCTCCCGCAGCAGCGCCAGCACATCCGCCTGCACTTCCGCATCGAGCATGCTGACGCTCTCATCGCAGATCAGCACCTTGGGTTTCAACGCCAGGGCGCGGGCGATCGCCACCCGCTGCTGCTGGCCCCCGGAGAGCTGCTTCGGCAGGCGTTCTTGAAACTGCTCGGCCGGGCTGAGGCCGACCCGCTTCAGCAGGCGGCGGGCTTCCTCCCGGGCTGCTGCTTTCGAGCAGAGACCATGGATCAGCAAGGGATCGGCGATGGCATCGGCCACCTGCAAGGCGGGATTCAGGCAGGCCAGAGGGTCCTGAAACACCATCTGAAGGGCCCGGCGGGCTGTCCGCAGCGCCTCTCCACGCAGGCTCAGTAGGTCCTGGCCCAGCAGGTCCACCCGTCCGCCGCGGATGCGATTGAGCCCCATCAAGGCCCGGCAGAGGGTGCTTTTCCCGCAGCCGGAGGCCCCCACCACCCCCAGGCTTTCACCGGCCCTGAGCTCGAAACTCACCCCATCCACCGCCTTCAGCCAGAGGGGTGCCCAAGGTGCGCCACCAACGGCATGCCAGCAGCGCATCTCCTCCACCCGCAGCACGCTGCCGTTGTCGGGACGTGCCGGTGAGCGTCCCCCTTCCCGGGCCTGAGCGGAGGCCACCAGCCGTTGCCCGACGGATGACTGCGGCCGGGTCAGCAGCTGATGGCTGGGGCCGTCCTCCACCTTGCGTCCGCCGTCGAGCATGGCCATGCGCTCGCACCAGCGGGCGGCCATGGCCAGGTCATGGCTGATCAGCAGCAGGGCACTGCCCAGTTCCTGGCAGAGGCCGCTGAGTTCGGCCATCACCTGTCCGGCCACCGCCACATCCAGGCTGGTGGTGGGCTCGTCGGCGATCAACAGCGGTGGTTCCAGGGCAATCGCTAAGGCAATGGCCAGGCGCTGGCGCATCCCACCACTGAGCTCATGGGGGTAGGCGCGGAAGCGGTTGGCGCCAATGCCCACCCGCTCCAGCACTTCTCGGGCCCGTTCCTGGTGAGCCGTGGCACTGCTTTGAGGTCGGTGGGCCCTGAGGGTGTCGATCAGATGGTCGCCCACGCTCATCAGCGGATTCATCCGCGTCATCGGGTCCTGGAACACCAGACCCACGGCTTCACCCCGCAGCTGCCGCAACTGCGGTCGCCGGAGTTGGCGTGGATCCTGGCCCGTCAAGGCCAGCCGTCCTTCACAGACCGTTCCCTGGGGCAGCAGCTGCATCACGGCCCGCGCCACCGTGCTTTTGCCACAGCCCGAAGATCCCACCAAGGCCAGGGTCTCTCCCGGCTCGAGGCTCAGATTCAGCCCATCCAGCGTCCAGGAGTTGCTGCCGGGATAGCGCAATCGCAGCTGTTCGAGTTCCAGAACAGGCCGGCCCATGAACAGTGCTGCGCGAGCGACAGGGGGTCCTGCACTGAATACCATGGATTGATCCGACGGGTCGGATGCTCAACGCTGCCTCCACACCCAAAGAGCCCCGAACCAGCACGGGTTCGGCCACTGCGGGCTGCGCGTTGCCCGAAGTGAGACGCCATCCCGTCCGCCATCCGGACGATTACGGCATCGCTCTCCCGGACTGGTTGAGGGAATGCATCGCCAACGTGCCGCCAGGCATTGGTCAGAGCTGCCCCACCGATGCGGAGGCGCTGCTGGTGTCGGCTTTCGATTTCGGCTTCCAGCTCCACGAAGGCCAGTTCCGCGCCAGTGGAGACCCTTACATCGTCCATCCGGTGGCGGTGGCTGATCTGTTGCGGGACATCGGCGCCAGCGCTCCGGTGATTGCTGCGGGGTTCCTCCACGACGTAGTCGAAGACACCGACGTCACCCCCGATCAGATCGAGCTGCACTTCGGTTCCGAGGTGCGTGAACTGGTGGAAGGGGTCACCAAGCTCGGCGGCATCCACTTCAACGACCGCACGGAAGCTCAGGCGGAGAATCTGCGCAGGATGTTTCTGGCGATGGCCAGCGACATCCGTGTGGTGTTGGTGAAGCTGGCGGATCGCTTGCACAACATGCGCACCCTGGGTGCGTTGAAGGAGGAGAAGCGCCAGCGGATCGCCCGTGAAACCCGTGAGATCTATGCCCCCCTCGCCAACCGCCTTGGTATCGGTCGCTTCAAGTGGGAGCTGGAGGATCTGGCCTTCAAGTTGCTGGAACCGGAGGCCTTCCGAGAGATTCAGGAGGAGGTGGCCACCAAGCGCAGCGAGCGCGAGCAGCGGCTGGGCGTCACGGTGGGGTTGCTGAACGAGCGGCTGGAACGGGCCGGCCTAGAGCACTGCGAGGTGAGTGGTCGCCCCAAGCATCTGTTTGGCATCTGGAGCAAGATGCAGCGCCAGCAGAAGGAGTTCCACGAGATCTACGACGTGGCGGCGTTGCGGATCCTCACCCCCAATGTCGAGAGCTGCTACCGCGCCCTCGCGGTGGTTCACGACACCTTCCGCCCGATTCCGGGACGCTTCAAGGACTACATCGGGTTGCCCAAGCCCAACGGCTATCAATCCCTGCACACGGCGGTGATCGGTCGGCATCGCCCGATCGAAGTGCAGATCCGTACGCTCGAGATGCACCACGTGGCCGAATTCGGAATTGCGGCCCACTGGAAATACAAAGAAGGCGGCTCACCGGCTAGCAGCGGCAGTGATGCGGAGCGGTTCAACTGGCTGCGTCAGCTGGTGGATTGGCAGCAGGAAGGCGGCAACGACGATCACAACGACTACCTCTCTTCGATCAAGGAAGACCTCTTTGACGAAGAGGTGTTCGTGTTCACCCCGAAGGGTGATGTGCTCGGTCTGCGCAAGGGGGCAACAGCCATCGACTTCGCCTATCGCATCCACTCCGAGGTGGGCAACCACTGCCATGGCGTTCGCATCAACGATCGGTTGTGTCCGCTAGCGACGCCGCTCCAGAACGGTGATTTCGTTCAGGTGCTCACCAGCAAGACGGCCCATCCCAGCCTCGATTGGCTGAACTTCGTTGCCACGCCGACGGCCCGCAATCGCATTCGCCAGTGGTACAAGCGCAGCCACCGTGACGAAACGATTGAACGGGGCAAGGATCTGCTGGAGCGGGAGCTGGGCCGTGATGGCTTCGATGCCCTGCTCAACAGTGAGGCGATGGAGCGGGTGGCGCAGCGCTGCAATGTGCCCACCACCGAAGACCTGCTGGCTTCACTGGGGTTCGGAGACGTCACGCTGCAGCAGGCGCTCAACCGTTTGCGGGAAGAGATGCGTCTGCTGGCGGAACAGCAGCAGGCCCCACCCAGCAACGAAGACGTGGCCGCGGCGCTGCTGCCATCGCGGGATCTGGCGCCGGACCGTTCTGGAGGCGAAGGGGCGATCCTTGGCCTGGAGGGCTTGGACTACCGCCTCGGTGGCTGCTGCAGTCCGCTGCCGGGTGAGTTGATCGTGGGCACGGTGGCCCTCGGCAACCACGGCATCACCATTCACCGGCAGGACTGCTCCAACGTGGAGACAATCCCGCGGGAACGGCGGCTCCCTGTGCGCTGGAACACCGCCCATGCCGAACAGGAGAAACAGCGCTTCCCGGTGCAGTTGCGGATCGAAGTGATCGATCGCGTCGGCATCCTCAAAGACATCCTGCTGCGTCTCTCCGATGGGGCCATCAACGTCAGTGACGCGCGGGTCACCACGGCAGCGGGCAAGCCGGCCCGCATCGATCTGCGGGTTGAGCTGGAGGGTGCCGATCAGCTCAGCCGCACCATGGACCAGATCCGCTCGATGGCGGATGTGATCGGGATTGCCCGGGTGGGCACGAGCTAGCTGCCTCGGCTCACGACGGCACGGGCTTCACGCTGCAGAAACAGGCGGTAGGCCATCCAGCCGCTGGCGATGGCCATCACCATCCCCACAACGGTGGAGCCGAGCAGGATGCGCTGGCTGAACTCCCACCCCTGGGCCCACAGGCTGCTGCGATTCAGCTCCGCCAGGTTGATCCCGCCTTGGCCTGGGCCCAGCAGCCGACAGCCCACCAGATAGTTGAACCAGTAGAGGGGGAGATAGGTGAGGGGATTGCTTACCAGGGTGCCGGCGGCGGCGAGCAGGTGGTTGCCACGCACCACGCTGGCCACACCCACGCTGAGGAAGATCTGCAGCCCGAAGAAGGGGTAGCAGCCGCAGAACACGCCAGCGGCCAGGCCACGGGCCCGTTGGCCTGGGGTGCCTTCCTGTCTCCACAACCAGAGGACCCCGCGGCGGATCCGGATGCGACTGAGGCGCAGCAACCGGCGCATGAACCCAGCAGAAATCGGCCGGATCCTAGGTATGGATCACCAGCGGCGACTGCTGTGCCCAGCACCGACACGATTGCGGCCGTGGCCACCGCCGTGGCCCCAGGGCAGGGCGGCATCGCCGTGATTCGTCTCTCCGGACCGGCTGCGGAAGCGACGGGGCGCAGCGTGGTGCACTGCCCGGGCCGACAGGAGTGGGGATCGCACCGGGTTGTGTACGGCCATGTGATCGATGGCGAGGGCCGCCGACTCGATGAGGTGCTGCTGCTGATGATGCGCGGGCCCCGCAGCTTCACCGGCGAGGACGTGGTGGAGATCCACTGCCATGGCGGGGTGATCGCCGTGCAGCGGGTGCTCGAACAGGTGCTGCGGCAGCCGGGAGTGCGGCGGGCCCATCCGGGCGAATTCAGCCAGCGGGCCGTGCTCAACGGCCGGCTCGATCTCACCCGTGCCGAGGCGGTGAGTGAGCTGGTGGCGGCCCGCAGCCGCCGGGCGGCCGAGTTGGCGATGGCAGGCCTCGATGGCGGCATTCAGGCCCAGATCACGGCGCTGCGGGAACGTCTGCTCGATCAGCTCACCGAACTGGAGGCTCGGGTGGATTTCGAGGAGGACCTGCCGCCCCTCGATGGCGAGGCCCTGCTGCAGAAGCTGCAAGCCGTGCGGCTGGAGCTTCAGCAGTTGGTGCGCGATGGCGAGCGGGGCGATGCCCTGCGCCAGGGCCTGCGCGTGGCCCTGGTGGGTCGCCCCAACGTGGGAAAAAGTTCCCTGCTCAATCGGCTCAGCCGCCGCGAGCGGGCGATCGTGACCGATCTGCCGGGCACCACCAGAGATCTGCTGGAGAGCGAGATCGTGCTGGAAGGGGTGCCGATCACCCTGCTCGACACCGCCGGCATCCGCAGCACCGATGACGCGGTGGAGCAGCTGGGGATTGCCCGCAGCGAGGAAGCTCTGGCCACGGCGGATATGGTGCTGTTGGTGCTCGACGGCCATGCGGGCTGGACCGCTGAAGACGCCGCCTTGCTGGCGCGCATCCCTGCGCAGATCCCCAGGATCCTGGTGGCCAACAAGGCGGATCTCCCTGCGGGGGCCTTTCCCCAGCCGGTGGATGTTCAGTTGTCGGCCTTGGAGGGCACGGGGGAGGCTGACCTGGTGCAGGCCCTGCTGGAGCGTTGTGGTGCTGCAGGAACCGAAGGGGTGCTGCTGGCGCTGAACCAACGCCAACGCGATCTGGCTGCCCAAGCCGCCGAAGCCCTGGCCCGCGGCCAGGAGGTGGCGGCCCAGCAGCTCCCATGGGACTTCTGGACCATCGATCTGCGGGAGGCAATCCGCGCACTGGGGGAGATCACTGGAGAAGAGCTCACCGAAGCGGTGCTGGATCGGGTGTTTTCGCGCTTCTGCATCGGAAAATAGGTTCAGCGGACGTCTGAAACGGTTTGGACTGGCAATCCCCGGCACTCACCGCTGCCTTGGAGGCCTGGCTGGCGGAAGACATCGGCCGCGGTGATCTAACGGCGGCTGCCTTGCAGGGACAGCAGGGTCAGGCCCATTGGGTCGCCAAACAGCCGGGCCGGTTCTGTGGTGGGCCGTTGGTGCAGCGCCTGTTCCAGCGCCTGGATCCCGGGGTGAGCCTTCGCCTGCTGCGGCAGGACGGTGACGCCGTCGAGGCCGGGGACTGCCTGCTGGAGCTGCAGGGGCCCGCAGCGGCCTTGGTGGCGGGGGAACGCACCGCCTTGAACCTGGCCATGCGCCTCTCCGGCATTGCCACCGCCACCGCTGCATTGGTGGCCCAGCTTGAGGGCACCGGTGTGCGTCTGGCCGACACCCGCAAGACCACGCCTGGGCTTCGTCTGCTGGAGAAATACGCGGTGCGCTGCGGCGGCGGCATCAACCACCGCATGGGGCTGGATGACGCGGCCATGCTCAAGGAGAACCACATCGCCTGGGCCGGTGGCATCACGGCGGCCATCGCGGCGGTGCGTGAGCAGGCCCCCTGGCCCACGGCCGTGATTGTGGAAGCGGAGACGGAAGCCCAGGCGTTGGAGGCGGTGCAGGCGGGCGCCAACGGGGTGCTGCTGGATGAGTTCAGCTCCGAGCAGCTCAGGCAGCTGGTGCCGCGCCTGCGGGACTGCAGCGCCGGTGGGGTGGTGCTTGAGGCCTCCGGCATTCAGCCGGAGCAGTTGCAGGCCTACGCCGCCACCGGCATCGATCTGATCTCCACCAGCGCGCCGGTCACCCGCAGCCGCTGGTTGGACCTGAGCATGCGTTTCACCTGAAGAGGGATGATCAGAGCCGGATTCCCCCGGCCACGCACTGCCCATGCTCAGCCTGTCCCAGTCCCTGGATGCCCAGCTGCGGGCGGCGATGCAACGGGCCTTTCCGGAGGCGGATGCGGGGCTGGACCCCCAGCTGGCCCCTGCCAGCAAGCCGGAATTCGGCGACTTCCAGGCCAATGGCGCGCTGCCCCTGGCCAAGCCCTTGAAGCAGGCTCCTCGGCAGATCGCCACGGCGATCGTGGAGCAGCTGCAGGCCGATCCCGCCTTCACCGACCTCTGCCTAGAGCCGCAGATCGCCGGGCCGGGCTTCATCAACCTCACGATCCGCCCGGAGCGGCTTGCGGCGGAGGTGGCTGCACGGCTGGGGGACGAGCGTCTTGGCGTGCCGGCGGTTAGCAACGCGGCGCCGGTGGTGGTGGATTTTTCCAGCCCCAACATCGCCAAGGAGATGCATGTGGGGCATCTGCGCTCCACGATCATTGGCGACTCCCTGGCGCGGGTGCTCGAGTTCCGCGGCCATCCGGTGCTGCGCCTCAATCACGTGGGCGACTGGGGCACCCAGTTCGGCATGCTCATCACCCACCTCAAGCAGGTGGCGCCGGAAGCCCTGGACACCGCCGATGCGGTGGATCTTGGAGATCTCGTGGCTTTTTACCGCGAGGCCAAGAAGCGCTTCGATGACGATGAAGCCTTCCAGTCCACCTCCCGCGACGAAGTGGTGAAGCTGCAGGGGGGCGATCCGGTGTCGCTCAAGGCCTGGGGCCTGCTCTGCGACCAGTCGCGGCGCGAGTTTCAGAAGATCTACGACCGGCTCGACATTCGCCTGAGCGAACGCGGCGAGTCGTTCTACAACCCTTTCCTGCCAGCGGTGATTGATGGCCTGAAAGCCGCTGAGCTGTTGGTCACCGATGACGGTGCCCAGTGTGTGTTCCTTGAGGGCGTGCAGGGCAAGGACGGCAAGCCTCTGCCGGTGATCGTGCAGAAGAGCGACGGCGGCTTCAACTACGCCACCACCGATCTGGCGGCGATCCGCTACCGCTTTGGAGCGGCTCCTGAGGGGGATGGTGCTCGCCGGGTGGTGTACGTCACCGATGCCGGCCAGGCGAACCATTTCGCCGGTGTGTTCCAGGTGGCCGAACGGGCCGGCTGGATCCCGGATGGTGCGCGGCTTGAGCACGTGCCCTTTGGCCTGGTGCAGGGGGAAGACGGCAAGAAGCTCAAGACCCGTGCGGGAGACACCGTGCGTCTGCGGGATCTGCTCGATGAAGCCGTCGAGCGCGCCGAAACCGATCTGCGTTCACGCCTAAAGGAGGAGGAACGCAGCGAGTCAGAGGAGTTCATCCAGCATGTGGCGGGCACCGTGGGTTTGGCGGCGGTGAAATACGCCGACCTCAGCCAGAACCGGATCACCAACTACCAGTTCTCCTTCGATCGGATGCTGGCGCTGCAGGGCAACACGGCGCCCTATCTCCTCTATGCCGTGGTGCGCATCGCCGGTATCGCCCGCAAGGGGGGCGACCTTGCAGCCACCAAGGCCCAACTGAACTTCAGCGAGCCCCAGGAGTGGGCCCTGGTGCGGGAGCTGCTCAAGTTCGACGCCGTGATCGCTGAGGTGGAGGAGGAGCTCCTGCCGAACCGCTTGTGCAGCTACCTGTTCGAGCTCAGCCAGGTGTTCAACCGCTTCTACGACCAGGTGCCAGTGCTCAAGGCCGATCCTGAAGCGCTGGCATCCCGCCTCGCCCTCTGCCGTTTGACGGCCGACACCCTCAGACTGGGGCTCGGACTGCTGGGCATCGCCACCCTGGACCGCATGTGAGCGACAACACTCAACCGTTCACACCCGGTGGTGCTCCGGCGGCCCGCGCCGCCGTTGAGCAGCTCAAGGCCTACAGCGCGCCGTTGGAGGGTCGCCGCCAGATGCTGCGGTTGGATTTCAACGAGAACACGATTGGGCCCAGCCCCTTGGTGGCCCAGGCGCTCCGCAACTTCAGCACCGAAGAGATTGCCGTTTATCCGGAGTACGACGGCCTGCGGGAGGCGTTGCTCCAAAATCTGGAGGAAACCGGCTGCCGGCTTGGATTGAAGCCGGATCAGGTGGGCCTGTTCAACGGTGTGGATGCCGCCATCCATGCGGTGTTTCAGGCCTATGGCGATGCCGGTGAGACGTTGCTGACCACAGCGCCCACCTTCGGGTACTACAGCCCCTGCGCCGGGATGCAGGGCATGACGATCGAGGCGATTCCCTACGAAGGGGAGACGTTCGACTTCCCGCTGGCGGCCATTCAGGAGGCATTGGCGGCTCGAGCGCCGCGGCTGCTGTTGATCTGCAACCCCAACAACCCCACCGGCACGCGCTTGCCAGCCGATCAGGTGATCGCCTTGGCGGCCTCAGCCCCGGGCACCTTGGTGGTGGTGGATGAGCTCTATGAAGCCTTCACCGGAGACAGCGTGCTGCCGAGCGCAGATTTCACGGCCACACCGAACCTGCTGGTGTTCCGCTCCCTGGCCAAAACAGCTGGTTTGGCGGGTTTGCGGATTGGCTTTGCCATCGGCCATGCCGATGTGGTGGATCGGGTGAGTCGCGTCACGGGGCCCTATGACGTCAACAGCGTGGCCGTGGCCGCGGCCTTTGCCGCCTTGGCGGATCAGTCGTATGTGGATGCCTACGTAGCCGAGGTGCTGCGGGCTCGCGACTGGACCCTGCAGGCGCTGCAGGATGCGGGGGTTCGGCATCACTGCGATGGCGGCAACTATCTGCTGATATGGCCCCAGGGCCCGGTGGCGGAGGTCGATGCAGCGTTGCGCGAGGCGGGAATCCTGGTGCGTTCGATGGCAGGCAAGCCCCTGATTGATGGTTGTTTCCGGGTGAGCATCGGCACCACCAGCCAGATGCAGCGCTTCATGGAGGCGTTCCTCCCCCTGGAGCGATGAACCGCCTGCTGCTGCTGGCCACTGGCGGCACCATTGCCGGCTGTGCGGAGAACAGTGCAACGCTGAACAACTACACCGCGGGCGTGCTGGGGGGTGATGCCCTGTTGGCGGCGGTGCCGCAGCTGCAAGGCCTGGCGGCGATCAGTGTTGAGCAGATCGCCAATGTCGATAGCGCCGACCTGTTGTTTGCCCATTGGCGCGCGCTGGTGGTGCGCATTCGTGCTGCCTTTGCGGCAGACCCCGAGCTGGCTGGAGTGGTGATCACCCATGGCACCAACACGCTGGAGGAAACCGCCTGGTTGCTGCAGCTGTTGATCGATGATCCCCGGCCGGTGGTGCTGGTGGGTGCGATGCGGCCGGCCACGGCCCTGAGTGCCGATGGCCCCCTCAATTTGTTGCAGGCGGTGCAGGTGGCCTCAAGCCCAGAAGCGCGCGGTCAGGGCGTGCTGGTGGTGATGGATGGCCAGATCCATTCCGCCCAGTCGGTCACCAAGTTGGCCACCCAGGGGGTTGGGGCGTTCGCCAGTCCCGGTCGCGGGCCCTTGGGCTGGGTGGATGACGTTGGCGTTCATCTGCCCATGGCGAGTGGATCCCGGCAGGTGCCCTTTGCTGGGCTCGATTTGCAGGAGCAATGGCCCCAGGTACCGATCGTCTACGGGTGTGTGGAGCCCGAGCCGCTCCTGCTCAACGCTTGCCTCAACGCCGGCGTTGAGGGCTTGGTGTTCACCGGCACCGGCGCCGGCCAGTTGTCGGCGGCTGAGCGTTCGGCGCTTGAGGCTTGGCCCGGGAAGCGGCCGTTGATGCTGCGGGCCAACCGTTGCGGGTCTGGACCCGTGCATCGCGATTTCGAGGATGAACGGCTTGGGCTTCTGCCCGCAGGCAGCCTCAATCCCCAGAAAGCCCGGGTGTTGTTGCTGTTGGCTGTGCTGGCGGGCTGGGACAGAGATCAGCTGAAGGCGCTGGTCACTGCATCACCGTGATCACGGTGGTGTCGTCGAGGCGGCCCGGCAGAGTTTGGGTCCGGCCCACCCGGCGCACGACGGTGCCGCCCATGGCATCGAGGAAGGGCTGCACACCCTCTTGATCACAGCCTTTAGGTGCCTCGCCGTTGACGTACTGCACAGGAATGACGCGCTTGGGATTCAACTGATTCACCACCGCCGCAGCTTCTTCTGCGGTGTAGATCTTGCTGCCGCCACCCACGCCGATGATCAGCACATCGGGGTTGCCGAGCAGCACCCGGTCCGCAGCTGTGAGCTCTCCAGCGGTGGCACCGAGGTGGGCAAAGCTGAGGCCTCCCTGCTGCCAGCGCCACAGGGTGGCGTTGCCAAAGCGGCGTCCGCCCACGCGGTCGTGGGGATTGGTAAAGCCCTCAAGGCTCAGGCCGCCGATGCGATAAGACCCGGGCTGGGCAAGAAAGCGGCCGCCGGCCACGTCGCGGGCCCCTTCATCGGCGAGTTCGGAATTGGCCAGAACAACGCCGGGCGTCAGCCGGGGTTCAGGCAGCCCCGCAGCGCAACCCACGGCCTTGTAAGGGTTGAGCAGCACCGACTGGCCGCCCCCCTGAATCAGCAATGCCCGTTGCCCGTAGCTGCTGATGGATACCCCAGCGCCCGCCAAGGCCGGCGATGTGAGGCCAACTGCCAGGCCTGCAGCGGCGGTCACAGCGGAACGCAGGACGGACATGGAAGCAAAAGAACCTGCTTTGGACGCTAACAGCGTTCTTTTTTGATGCCGAGAGCAACCGTCAGGAATCGAATCCAGAGCTTGAGGCGCTGCGATTGCGGGTCCAATCGGCGGCGGATCTGCTTGACGGCCTGATGAATTTCCCTCTGTTCTGCTGTGCTGGGAATGCGGCCAGCTGTTGCAGGACTTGGGGTGAAGATCTGATCCCAGGGCCGTCCCCAGACGCGGAGGGCAAAGCGGTTGTTGGCTGCTGCGAAGTGGGTCCGGATGCGCCTGATTGAGCTCTGGATCTAGCCCTTGAAACGGTGTTTTCATCCAGTTGCGCCGCTCGGCTTCTCGGCAGATCAGGGTTCGAGCTCGCTTTGCTTTTTTGCCCAGCTGAATTCCCTCACGTTTGAGCTCTTGGCTCAGTTCCAAGGCGGTGCGAATGGCCAGGTCACCGGGCTGGGTGTTCAGGATGGCCACCGGCTGGAAGTGCACGGACTCTGGAATGCACAGGCAATGGATCAACTGCGCGAAGGGCTCCTTGGGGCCATCTTTGAGCGCTGGCGGTGGGGTGATCGAGCGTCCATAAGGAAAAAACACCGCATGGACTGCTGGGTGATCTTGCAGCCAGCCGAAGAGTTGTTCTGGATCGCAGGAACTTTTGCCGATTGTTGTCTGCATTGCTTTGGAGGCGTAGGCCTCCAGTGACTGGTCTGTGGCGAAGCGTTTGACGTGCTGCGTGTAGTGCGAGTTCAGATAGCTGGGTTGATCCCGCACAAAGCCGATCACGGTCATGTTCACCCCGGTTTGGCTCAATTTCTTCAGCAGCCAATCACCGATGCAGTCGGCATTTTTGCAGGATCGTGGGCGGCAGAGAACATGCGAGAAAGCTTCATGGGAGACGATCGGTGTCATGCCTTGGGTCTCGGCCTCGCGAATCAGCTCCCGCCAGGGTTTGAAATTGTTCTCCAGAACAGCTTTAAGTAGCCCTTTGCGCTTTTTGGAGACGTACCTGTAGCCAAACTCTTCGAGCGTTTGCTTGTTGGTCTTCAGTCTTTTCTGAATGGTTGTGGATGCCGTTTTGTGCATCCCGATGTGCAAGATGCCGCATGGTGCTGGGGAGGATCAGCCCTCGGCTTCTCGTAGGAAATTGGCCAGTACTTGGTGACCTTGATCGGTGAGCACGCTTTCGGGGTGGAACTGCACCCCTTGCAAGTGGTGATGCTCTCGGTGCCGCAGGCCCATGATCGTGCCGTCCTCGAGCCAAGCGGTCACCTCTAGGCAGTCCGGCAGGGTGTCGCGCTCGGCGATCAGGGAGTGGTAACGGGTGGCCGTCAGCGGTTGGGGCAGTCCTGCGAACACGCCGTCGCCCTTGTGCAGCACCGGTGAGGTTTTGCCGTGCATCTGCTGCTGGGCGCGCACCACGCGGCCGCCGTACACCTGGGCGATGGCCTGATGGCCCAGGCACACCCCCAGGGTGGGTACCTTTGCTGAAAGTTCTTTGAGGATGTCGAGGCAGACGCCCGATTGATCCGGGTCGCCAGGGCCTGGAGAGAGCAGGATCGCGTCGGGCTTCAGGGCACGGATTTGCTCGAGGCTGATGGCATCGTTGCGATGCACCTGTAGATCAGCTGCCACCGGATGCTGGGCGGCGAGCTCACCGAAGTACTGCACCAGGTTGAAGGTGAAGCTGTCGTAGTTGTCGATGACCAGCAGCATCTGCGAATCGGGAGTCAGAGCCCCAGGCGGAGCAGGAGCGGCGGAAGCAGGAGAAACAGAGCGATCAGCATGGAGCTGATGGCGGCTGTCAGCACGGCGGCGGCAGCACAGTCTTTGGCGATGCGGGCCAAGGGGTGATAGCGCCGGCCAATGGCCAGATCCACCACCGCTTCCATCGCTGTGTTCAGCAGCTCCAACACCAGAACGGCAGCCACCGTAAGCACCAGCACGGCCAGGCGGATCAGATCCAGTTGCAGCCATGTGGCCAGACCAAACACCACCAGCCCCGTCACCACATGGATGCGGAAGTTCCGCTGGGTGAGGAAGGCATAACTCAGGCCTTGGGCGGCGTAGCGAAAACTCGAGGGCAGATCACCGGCGATGCGCCAGCTGCCCTGTCGTCGCATGGCATTGGGCACCATAGCCACTTCCTCTGAAGCTGCGTCTGCGGAGGGTGTCCGGGGCGATTCAGTGGTCATCGGAACGGAACTCAGACTCCGCAGGGCACACGCCCGCTGTTCGAAGACTACCCGGGTTGTGCAGGCCACCCATCCCCAAGAAGCCTCTCCTGCAGGGCCAGCATTGCGGCAAGGCTGTCGTCATCGGGATGGTCCCGGCCCAGCAGGTGCAGCAGGCCATGGCTCACCAGCCAGCGCAATTCCCGCTGAAGGCTGTGCCCCTGCTCCTGGGCCTGCCGCCGGGCCGTCTCCAGGGAGACGACGATGTCTCCCAGTTCGATGCTGGGGCCTTCCATCCAGTCGCCGGCGTCGTCGAGGGCGGCAAACGACAACACATCCGTGGGGCCTGTTTTCTGGCGCCAGGCGCTGTTCAGATCCGCGATGGTGGCGTCATCGGTGAAACGCAGTCCCAGGCTCAGCTCTTTCGCTGCACGGACCAGGGTTGGGCAGTCGAGGCTTGCATCGCCGCAGATCCCGTTGAGCCAGTGCTCCAACTGCTGGAGCCAGGCAGTTTCATCAAGTAGGTCACTGCTGTCGGAGGGTTGCAGCTTCACCCCCTCCCGATCCAGTGCGAGGTCGAGCTCCATGCCTAACCCGGCAGGGTTGGACGCCCCAGCCAAGCCACAAGGGTGATGAAGCCGAGGAATCCCATGGCCGTGAGGCCGAAGTGAAACAGGCTTTTGCTGCCCTTGCGCACCATGTTGCGCATGGCCTGTTTGACGAAACTCGGCGGTGGGGTGCTTTCGATGGCCATGGGATCAGGAATCGGCATCGGCGCCGGGACTGTCAACACCCTGGCGCAAAGAGGCGTCGATGAATGGGTCGAGGGCCCCATCCATCACCGCTTGCACATCGTTGGTTTCTTCATTGGTGCGCAGGTCTTTCACCATTTGGTACGGCTGAAAAACGTAGTTGCGGATCTGGTTGCCCCAGGCCGCTTCAACGATGTCGCCGCGGATGTCGGCGATTTCGGCCGCCCGTTGCTCCTGGGCGATCACCAGCAGCTTGGCCATCAGCAACGCCATCGCTTTCTCCTTGTTCTGGAGCTGGGAGCGCTCCTGGGTGCAGCGCACAAACAGCCCGGTTGGGATGTGCAGGATGCGCACAGCCGTTTCCACCTTGTTGACGTTCTGGCCACCCGCGCCGCCCGAGCGGCTGGTGGTGATCTCCAGGTCCTTTTCAGGAATATCGAGCTTGACCTCCTCCTCGATCTTGGGCATCACCTCCACACCGGCAAAGCTGGTCTGGCGCTTGTCATTGGCGTTGAACGGTGAGATGCGCACCAGGCGATGGGTGCCCTTTTCGTTGCGCAGGTAGCCGTAGGCGTAGCGCCCTTCGATCTCGATCGTGCAGCTCTTGATCCCCGCCTCCTCCCCTTCGGAGAGTTCATCCACGGTCACCTTCATGCCGTGGTCTTCCGCCCAGCGGGTGTACATGCGCAGCAGCATCTGGGCCCAGTCCTGGGCGTCTGTTCCGCCAGCCCCCGCATTGATGCTGAGCACTGCACCCTCTTTGTCGTATTCGCCGCTGAGCAGGCGCTCAAGTTCCCAGCGGTCAAGCCCCTGGCGCAACTGGTTCAGCCCGTTCTGAGCTTCTTGCAGCAGGTCCTCATCGGGCTCCAGCTCATAAAGCTCAAGGGTGGCCTGAGCGTCATCGACCGCACCGCGCCATCCGGCCAGCTGAGACAGCTGGGCTTTCACCTCATCCAGACGCCGCATCTGCTTCTGGGCGTTCTGCTGGTCATCCCAGAAATCGGGCTGGGCTGCGAGTTGTTCGAGATCCTGTTGCCTGGCGTTCAGTGCAGGAACGTCAAAGACAGTCCTGGGCATTGCCCAGGCGGTCAGTGAGCTCGGAGAGATCGCGTTTGAAGTCGGTGAGATCCAGCAAGGACTCGGTCCTGATCAGCCTCTGACGCTATCAGCGCAGTAGCTGCATAGGATCCGACCACCGGCATCACCAACGCAATGGCCAAGGTTGAGATCTACACCTGGCAAACCTGCCCGTTCTGCGTCCGCGCCAAGGGGCTCCTGGATCGCAAAGGGGTGAGCTTCACCGAACACAGCGTGGATGGGGATGAGCCTGCCCGGGATGCCATGGCGGCTCGGGGCGATGGTCGCCGCAGTGTTCCGCAGGTGTACATCGATGATCGCCACATCGGTGGTTGTGACGACCTCCATGCCCTGGATCGCGCCGGTGAGCTCGATGCGCTGCTGAAGGCCTGATCGATGCGCCAGCTGTTCGTTCTGGATCCGCTGGGGCAGATCAATCCAGCCAAGGATTCCTCTGCTGCGCTGATGCAGGCCGCCCATCGCGCCGGCGATGAGGTGTGGGCCTGCACGCCCTCCGATCTGATTGCACGGGGCGATGAACCCCTCGCGATTGCTCTGCCGGTGACGCCGGAGCCCTGGATCACGGTTGGGGTGGCTGAACGTCAGGCGTTGGCTGGGTTTGACGTGATCTGGATGCGAAAGGACCCGCCGGTGGATGAGGCGTATCTGTACGCCACCCATCTGTTGGAGGTGGCAGAGCGGGCTGGGGTGCGGGTGCTCAATCGCCCCAGTGCGCTGCGCAGCTGGAACGAAAAGCTGGGGGCCTTGCGCTTCAGCCGTTGGATGGCTCCCACGCTGGTGGCGGGGCGGGTGTCTGAACTGCTGTTGTTTGCCGAAGAGCAGCAGGAGATCGTGCTCAAACCCCTGGGGGGCCGCGCCGGCCTTGGGGTGATTCGGGTCAACGGCCAGTCGCCGGGCTTGAAGGCCCTGCTGGAGCTGGTGACGGAGCAGGAAAGCCTGCCGGTGATGGCACAGGCCTTTTTGCCGTCCGTGAGTGAAGGTGACAAGCGCATCCTGCTGGTGGACGGCGATCCCCTGGGGGCGATCAACCGTCGCCCGTCAGCGGGGGAGTTCCGCAGCAACTTGGCCGTGGGTGGTCAGGCGGAGGCCACGGAACTCACCGAGCGGGAACGTCAGATCTGCGCGGCCCTGGCCCCGGCGCTGCGCGCGGAGGGGTTGTTCTTCGTCGGCATTGACGTGATCGGCGGCATGCTCAGCGAAATCAACGTCACCAGTCCCACGGGGGTGCGGGAAGTGGAGCGGCTGATGAACCAGCCCCTAGCGGATCAGACGATCGAGCGGTTGCGCGCGCTGGTCTGAAGTTCCAGCTGGTCCGCCAGCACGGCCAGCTTCAGCCCCACCTCCTGCAGCTCGCGTTCGGCAACGGATCCCCGCACCAGGCCTGCTCCGGCGGTGAGGTCAAGCTCGCAACTGCGGGCATGACCGCAGCGGATTGCCACCCGCAGTTCCGCATCACCGGCGCTGTCGATCCAACCGATCGGCGCTGCGTAGCTGCCCCGTTCAAACGGTTCCAGGGTGCGCAACCAGGCCATCGCGTCGCGTCGCGGCAACCCGGCAACGGCGGGGGTGGGGTGCAGTTGTTCGGCCAGCGCCAGGACGGGCTGACCATGGGTTTCGGCCGTGATCGGGGTGTGCAGATGGGTGAGGTTGCCGTGGCGGGCCAGTTGGGGTTGGCGGCGGCGGCGGGGGGTCAACCCGTTGCGGCGCAGTTGGTCGGTGATGGTTTCCACCACCAATTCATGTTCGCGGCGGTCCTTGTCGGAGCGCAGCAGCTGCGCTCCGGAATCTCCTTGCCCCGCCGTGCCGGCAAGCGCATCGCTGCGCAGCCAACCGGCGCGCAGGCTGAGCAGCCGTTCCGGTGACGCACCGAAGAAGGCATCACCGGTGTGACGCTGCCAGAGGAAGCGGCAGCTGCCGGCCTGCTGCCGCCGCAGCCGCTTCAACAGCGGCAAGGGGTCGAAGGTGTCGGCCAGAACGATGCGGTGCCGCACGGCCAGCACCAGTTTGTGCAGGTCGCCGCTGTTGACCAGATCAATGCCCCGGGTGAGGGCTGCGGCGTAGCGCTGCCGCCAGGTTTCCGGTTCCGTTGCCGTCACCAGCGCCTGGGGCTTGAGGGGGGTTGGCGTGGCTGGCGTCTTGAGCAGCTGTTCGTGTTTGAGCCAGAGCTGTTCCGCCAGCTCGCGGCAGTCCGCTGCACTGCTCACAACCCCATTCAGCCGCAGCCAGCCGCGGCGTCCCTGACGGCTGAGTTGCCAGCGGGGCAGCACGGCTTGCACCGATGGCACCACCGCTTCACTGCGGCGGCGCTCACTCACCTGATCAAAGAAGCGGAAGCGCAGCAGCACCCGGGGCCGCGCATGGGCTGGGCTGTCCGCTGCCGTGTCGTGCAGCCGGCTCAGGCAGAGGTCGGCGAAGCGCTGGGCCTGCTCAAAGCGACGGCTGCCGGCCAGCTCCAGTTCCTGGCAGGGCCCTGCGGCAGCCAGGCAGAGGCCTGGCGCGCTGTCCCACAGCACCTGCAGGCTTTCGTGCTCCGCCAGCTGCGGCAAGGCCAGAAGCGGGTCGATCCCTTCGATCGGCAGGGCCAGGCTGAGCAGAGCTTCATCGCCGTCACAGGCCAACCATCCCCGCTGGGCAGCGGAGAGGAGGGTGCTGAAACAACAATCAGCCGACATCCGCGGCGTTTCCGGCCAGGGTTACTGCTCAAATGTATGGGTCTTCGCCCTGCGGGAACGGGTCCTGTCCATGTCTGAGCCGCAGGCTGTCGCATCCCGTTACGCCGATCGGCGCCGTTTGTGGAAGGCAGCGATCAAGTGGCCGATGTATTCCGTTGCCGTGATGCCTGTGCTGCTGGCGGCTGGATGGCAGTTCGGGGTCGCGGGCTCCCTGCGCTGGCTGCAGTTGGGGGGCTTTGTGCTGTCGGCCATCCTGCTGTTGCTTTGGGAAAACCTCAGCAACGATGTTTTTGACGCGGCCACGGGTGTGGATGCCACCGGTAAACCCCATTCCGTGGTGAACCTCACCGGCCGCCGGGACCGTGTCGCCCAGGGGGCGACTGCTGCGCTGGTGCTGGGCTTGCTGGTGATGGCCGGGTTGGCCTGGAGCAGCAGTGGGGCCGTGCTGGCCCTGGTGTTGGTCTGCTGCGGCCTGGGTTATGTGTATCAGGGCCCGCCTTTCCGCCTGGGCTACCGCGGCCTGGGTGAGCCCCTGTGCTGGCTGGCCTTTGGACCGTTTGCCACCGCAGCGGCCCTTGTTGTGCTGCAGCCCCGGGGGGCAGCATCGATTCCTTGGGGCACGGCCTGGATCTTGGGATCAGGCCCCGCCCTGGCGACCACCCTGGTGTTGTTCTGCTCCCACTTCCATCAGGTGGAGGAGGACGCTGCCCATGGCAAACGTTCGCCGGTGGTGCGTCTGGGCACGGCCCGGGCGGCAGCCTTGGTGCCCTGGTTTGTGGCCTTGACGCTGGCGTTGGAGTGGGTGCCTGTGCTGCATGGGGACTGGCCTCCGACGGTGTTGTTGAGCGCTCTCGGCCTTCCTGCCGGTGTGCAGCTGATGCGTCTGCTCCAGCGCCACCACGACAGGCCGGAGCTGATCAGTGGCAGTAAGTTTCTGGCCCTGCGCTTCCAGGGCTGGAATGGTCTGGGGCTGAGTGCGGGCCTGGCTCTGGCGCGCGTCTGGACGGGCGGATGACGCTCCTGCTGCAGCGTCGCCGCTTCCGCTTTGCCTTGCTGCAGCCGCTGCGCACGGCAGCCGGCGAGCTGCGGGAGCGTTGTGGCTGGTTGCTGCGGCTGGATGACGATCAGGGGGCCGTGGGCTGGGGCGAAGTGGCTCCGCTGCAGCCGCAGCAGTTCATGGCCTGTGAGCAGGCTCTCGCTTTGCTGCCGGACGAGCTTCCTCAGGCTGAGCTGGAGGCTGTGTTGCGGGAGGCCCCGGGGCCGGTGGGTTTTGGCCTTGGGGCGGCCTTGGCGGAGCTGCAGGGTGTGGTGGGTGCTGATGCTCCCCAGGGCTGGCTGAATGCTCCTGCCCCGGCGCTGTTGCTGCCGGCTGGCGAGGCGATGCTTTCGGCCCTGGAGGTTGCTGCGGCATCGATGGGTGGCCTGGAGAGCTGCACATTCAAGTGGAAGGTGGCCACGGCGCCAGATGGCCTGGAGCGTCAGCTGCTTGAGCAGCTGCTCCAGCGGCTGCCGCCCACGGCCCGGCTGCGTCTGGATGCCAACGGCGGCTGGGATCGCATCACGGCTGAGGTCTGGATGCAGCGGTTGCGCGATGACCCGCGCTTGGACTGGTTGGAGCAGCCGCTGGCGGTGGAGGATCAAGCCGGCCTGGATCAGTTGGCCGCGCTGGGGCCGGTGGCCCTCGATGAATCCCTCGACCAGCACCCCGAGCTGCGCAGCAGCTGGAGTGGCTGGCAGGTGCGTCGGCCTGCGCTGGAGGGCGATCCCCGCCTGCTGTTGCGGGAGCTGCAGGCGGGGCTGCCCCAACGGATGCTGAGCACGGCGTTTGAAACCGGCATCGGTCGGCGCTGGCTGGAGCATTTGGCCGGTCTTCAGGCCCAGGGCCCCACGCCGGCAGCACCGGGCCTGGCCCCCGGTTGGACGCCAGCGGGGCCGATGTTCTCCAACGATCCAGAGCAGGTCTGGGCCGCGGCGGCATGAGCGAGCTCGAGCGGCTGGAGCAGGGGCTGGCGGCGGGGCAGTGGGTGGCCCTGTCACCTGAGGCGGAAGCGGCGCCCATTGATCAGCTGCCGCCGGGACCGGGGGTGCTGGTGCGCAGTGGTGGCAGCAGTGGCGGCAGCCGTTGCTGCGCCCAGCCTTCGCTTCATCTGGACCGTTCGGCCGCCGCCACCGCCCATTGGTTGACGGGCATCGGCGTGGACCCCGCCTCCACCCTGCTGCTCAATCCTCTGCCGCTGGCCCATGTGAGTGGTCTGATGCCTTGTTGGCGCGCCCGCTGCTGGGGCGCGGGGCATCAGCAACTGGAGCCGGGGTTGATGAAAACCCCCGCCGAACTGCTCGCGTTCTGCCAGGGCCTGCCCGCTTGGGAGACGAATCCTGCCGTGCTGTCCTTGGTGCCCACGCAGCTGGCGCGCCTGCTGGCCCATCCCGATGGGGTGGCCTTCTTACAGCAGCTGCAGCTGATCTGGATCGGTGGTGCGGCTCTCCCGTCTCCGCTGGCGGATCAGGCGCGTGCCTTGCAGCTGCCGCTGGCGCCCTGTTACGGGTCCACGGAGACGGCGGCGATGGTGGCGGCGCTCCCGCCGGACCGCTTTTTGGCCGGCGAGCCCGGGTGTGGGGACCCGCTGGTGGATGTGGAGCTGCGGCTGGCCGCTGATGGGGCGCTTGAGGTGCGCACTGATCGGTTGGCGCTGGGTTGTTGGCGGGCTGATCAGCCGGATCGGTGGGAATGGCTCGGGGATGGCGATGGCTGGTGGCGCTCCGGGGATCAGGCCGCGTTGACCCCAAGCCTTCAGATTGCCGGGCGCATCGATGGAGCCATCCACTCCGGGGGGGAAACCGTGTTCCCCGAGCAGCTGGAGCAGCGTTTGATGGCGGCGCTGCAGGCGGCATCGCTGCCGGTGAGTGCCGTGCTGCTTCTTGCTGTAGATGATCCGGAGTGGGGGCAGCGGCTGGTGGCCTTGGTGGGCAGTTCTGACCCTGCGGTGCTGCAGCGGCTTGAGGCCCTCACTCGGCCTTGGCCGCCGGCGGAGACGCCACGGCGTTGGCTGTTGTGCCCCGACCTGGCCCTCTCCGCGCTGGGGAAATGGCAGCGTCAGCGCTGGCGAGAGTGGTTAGAGCGGTTGGATGCGGCCGAGGCTTGATGCTTCCAGCCAACGGTCCACGCCATCGGGCAGGGCACAGCGGCGCCGGGTTTGGGCGTCGATGGCCACATGACGCAGGCAGCCTTGGGCCACCAGCTGCTCCTCCAGCAGCACTTGGCTGTTCACCGCAAAACTGCTGGGATCGAGCCGTTCCGGTTCCAGGCGGATCAGCAGCTTGTCGCCCACCTGCACCGGGGCGCGGAAATCGGCATGGCAGTGCACGATCGGCAAGGCCACGCTCGGTTGCTCCCCGCGGCCGCCAGGGAAGACTGAACCGGCCGGCAGGCCGAAGCGTTCCAGGCTTTCCTCCCAGGCCTGATGGCACCAGCCCAGCAGCTGCTGGAAGTGCATCACACCGGCGGCGTCGGTGTCGCTGAAGCGCACTGTTCGGCTCAGCTCCAGCCAGGGGGCAGAGGTCATGGCGATGTGTTGTTCAAGCCGGTGCCGACTGTCACCCTGACAGAAATCCCGCCCGAACCATGGCCGCGCCGATTGCCTTCGAGCCTCCGTCAATTCAGAAGGCCTGGCAGGCCTTCCTGCAGCACATCCCAGTGGTGCTGGTGAGCTGGGTGGGCTCAATCGTGCTGTCGCTGCTGGCTGTTCTGGCTTACGGCCTGATCATCGTTGCCGTGTCGGCGATCATCGGCAGCAGCGATGCGGCATTGGGGCTCGGAGCGGTGCTCGCCCAATTGGTTCAGTTGCCTTTCTCCATCCTCGCCAGCCTGTTGTCGGTGCTGTTGGTGGCCGTTCCTGCCCTCTATTACGAGCGCGGTGAGGTGGTGACGATTTCAACGGCCGCTCAGCTGCTCACCGGCCGTTGGTGGCGTTATGTGCTGGCGGGGCTGTTCTTTTCGCTGGTCACCACCATCGGCTTTCTGCTTTGCATCCTTCCCGGGATTGCCGTGGCGTTGGTGACGCCGGTGTTCGTGAATCGCATCTTCGTCACCGACATGGGTATCGGTGAAGCCTTCTCCCAGTCGTTTCAGGTGGTGTATCGCTCGGAAAATGGCTTGAGCTTCGTGGGGCTTGAGGTGTTGACGGCGATCGTTGCGGGGCTGCTGGCCCTGGCGACCTGCGGTCTGGGGGGCTTTGTGGTGATTCCCATGGCCAGCTTCTTCCTTCAGAACGTCGCCTATCAGCGCGGACTGTTGCGCTGATCGCTCAGCCGCTGGGCCAGCTGTTGGTGCTCAGGCGCAGCAGCCAGTAGCTCATCAACCCTCCAGTCACCACCGGCAGGGGCCAGAGGGGAAGACCTCTGGGGATGAGACGCCGTTGCTGGAGCGCCAGCACACTCCAGAACACCAGCCCCAGGGCGGCAATGGGACCAAACAGATGCCATTGCAGCGATCCACCCAGATCACCGGTGAGTGCTGCGCTTGTTGCTCGGGTCAGAAAGCAGGTGGGGCAGGGCACGCCGGAGAGGGCGCGAAGCGGGCAGCCGAGGCCGGGTATCCCTGGATGCAAGCCCTTCAGCCATAACGCACCGGTCACGGTTGCGGGCAGCAGATAGCCCGCATGTTGCAACCGCCGCAGAAACCGGTTCAGAGATCAGCGATCCACCGATCCCATGATCACGTCGATGGAACCGAGGATGGCCATGATGTCGGCCACCTTGTGTCCCTTGAGGATGTGGGGAAGGATCTGCAGGTTGTTGCTGTCGGCAGCGCGGATCTTGAAGCGCCAGGGGGTGACGTCGTTGTTGCCCTGAATGAAAACGCCGATCTCTCCCTTGCCTGATTCCAGCCGGGTGTAGAGCTCGCCGTTGGGGATTTTGAAGGTGGGCGCCACCTTCTTGGCCACGTACTGGAATTCGAAACCTGCAGCGTCGCTGCCCTTGCCTTCATTGAGGCGCTTGGCCTCGAGGTTTTCGGTGGGTCCGCCCGGGATCATGTCGCAGGCCTGGCGCAGGATCTTGAGCGACTGGCGCATTTCTTCAATGCGCACGCGATAGCGGGCATAGCAGTCGCCTTCCTTTTCCCAGGCCACCTGCCAGTCGAAGTCGTCGTAGCACTCGTAGTGATCCACCTTGCGGAGATCCCAGGGCACGCCGGAAGCGCGCAGCATCGGTCCGGAGAGGCTCCAGTTGATGGCGTCCTCCTTCTCGATCGTTCCCAACCCTTCAATCCGGCGCCGGAAAATCGGGTTGTTGGTGATCAGCTTTTCGTATTCGTCGATCTTGGGGCCAAACCAGTCACAGAAATCACGGCATTTCTCCAGCCATCCCCAGGGCAGGTCAGCGGCAACGCCGCCGATGCGGAAATAGTTGTTGTTGATCAGCCTCTGGCCGGTGGCGGCTTCCCAGAGGTCGTAGATCATCTCCCGCTCGCGGAAGATGTAGAAGAACGGAGTCTGGGCCCCCACGTCTGCCAGGAAGGGTCCAAGCCAGAGCAGGTGGTTGGCGATGCGGTTGAGTTCCAGCATCAGCACCCGGATGTAGCTCGCCCGCTTGGGCACCGGGATGTTCGCCAGTTTTTCCGGGGCGTTCACCACGATCGCCTCGTAGAACATCCCCGCCGCATAGTCCATGCGGCTCACGTAGGGCACGAACATCACGTTCGTGCGGTTCTCGGCGATCTTCTCCATGCCGCGATGGAGGTAACCGATCACCGGTTCGCAGTCGACCACGTCCTCACCATCAAGGGTGACCACAAGCCGCAACACCCCGTGCATGGAGGGGTGGTGGGGCCCGAAGTTCACCACCATGGGCTCCGTGCGCGTTTCCAGCTGCGTCATGGGAGCGGTGGTCCGATCGATGAGTAGATCTTAAGGAGTCTTCGCCTGTGGCTTGTGCCCCCCTTCAGCCATGTGCCCGTGCTGGCCGATGCGGTGCTGGATGCGGCCCGGCAAATCCCCCGTCCGGATGGCCTGTTGATCGACGCCACCCTTGGGGGCGGCGGCCACAGCGCCCTGTTGCTGGAACAGCATCCCGGCCTGCGCCTGATCGGACTGGACCAGGACGCCACGGCCCGGGCCGCGGCGGCGGAGCGTCTGGCCCCCTTCGGTGATCGCGTCTCGATCGTGGCCACCAACTTTGCCGACTATGTGCCGCCAGAGCCCGCCGTGATGGTGCTGGCGGATCTGGGGGTGAGCAGCCCGCAGCTGGATGTGGCGGAGCGGGGCTTCAGTTTTCGTCTGGACGGTCCCTTGGACATGCGGATGAATGCCGGCGGTGAGGGGGAGACTGCGGCTGAGCTGATCGATCGCCTGGAGGAGAACGAGCTTGCGGATCTGATCTATGGCTACGGGGAGGAGCGGCTCTCCCGCCGCATCGCCCGGCGGATCAAAGCCGACCTCAAGGACAAGGGCTCCTATGAGGGCACCGCGGCCTTGGCCTACGCCGTGGCCGGTTGTTATCCCCCCAAGGCGCGGCGGGGGCGGATTCACCCCGCCACCCGCACCTTCCAGGCCCTGCGGATTGCGGTGAACGATGAGCTGGGGGTGCTCGATCGCCTGCTGCAGCAAGCTCCCGACTGGCTCGAGCCTGAGGGGCTTCTGGGAATCATCAGCTTCCATTCCCTTGAAGACCGCCGCGTCAAGACCGCCTTCCTGCGAGATGAGCGCTTGCAACGGATCACCCGCAAGCCGGTGGTGGCCACCGAGCAGGAGGAGGAGGCCAACCCCCGCAGCCGCAGTGCCAAATGGCGTGTGGCCCAGCGTTTGGCCCCGGCTTAGCGACCGCTGAGGAACCCGGCGGCAGCTGCGGCGTCGGTGATCGCTGTGATGGCCTGATCCACGTCGTCGGCTGTGGTCTCACGCCCCAGGCTGAGTCGCAGGGAGGCTTCGGCTTCAGCCCGCGAGCGACCGATCGCCTGGAGCACGTGGGACGGCGCGCCGTTGCTGCAGGCGGAGCCACTGCTGCAGGCCAGGTGCGGGCGCAGGGCCCGGTGCAGGCGGCTGCCGTTCACCCCGGGAAGGCTGATGTTGAGGTTGTGGGGCAGGCGCTGCTGCAGGGCCCCATTGAGCAGCACGCCGGGGAGGCGCTGCTGCAGGCCCTCCCACAGCTGATCGCGCAGGTGCTGAAGATAGCTGTTGCGCTGCTCCTGTTCCTGCAGCGCAAGGCGGGCGGCGGCGGCAAAGCCCACGATCAAGGCGGTGGGCAGGGTGCCGGCCCGGAGCCCGGCTTCCTGGCCGCCCCCCCACTGCAGCGGTTTGATGGCGATGCCCTCCCGCAGCACCAGGGCGCCAATGCCCTTGGGCCCGTAGAGCTTGTGGGCACTGAGGCTGAGCAGGTCAACCCCCAGGGCATCAGGGTTCAGCGGCAGCATCCCGAAGGCCTGGGCTCCATCGCTGTGCAGGGTGATGCCATGGCGGCGGCAAACCGTTCCCAGTTGCTCGAGCGGCTGGAGCACGCCGATTTCGTTGTTGGCCGCCATCACGCTCACCAGCCGCGTTTCGGGGGTGATTGCTTCCTCCAACTGCTCGGGGCTGATCAGTCCATCGGGGCCTGGGGTCAGCAGGGTGACGCTGAAGCCTTCCCGTTGCAGTTGCTGGAGTGGATCCAGCACGGCGTGGTGTTCGGTGGCCACGCTGATCAGATGGCCGCTCCCCAGGGCGCGGGCATGGCCCAGCAGCGCCAGGTTGTTGGCTTCCGTGGCACCGCTGGTGAACACCAACCGTTCCGGCTTCACCTCCAACGCCTCTGCCAGCTGGCGCCGCGCCAAGTTCACCGCGGCAGAGGCGCTGAGGCCGAGCCGATGCTGGCGGCTGGAGGGATTGCCCCAGTCCGCACTCCAGAACGGCGCCATCGCCTCCACCACCTCAGCCGCACAGGGGGTGGTGGCCTGGAAATCAAAGGCGAGAGCCGAGCCGCTCAGGACGATGCAGGCAGATGTTGCGATCATGGTGCTGCATTGCGAACGGCACTGGCATGGGTCTGCGATTGCCAACGGCACTGCTGGGCCTGGGCGGGCTGGTGTGCCTGCAACCCGCCAGTGGCTTCGACCGTGAGCAGGTGCTGGAGCAGATGCGGCAATCGCGGCCAGCCGATCTCAAGGTGCTGATCGAACGCCCTGCTCCCGTCGGCACCCTGTCGATCGGGATTTACGCGGTGAAACCAGCCTCGTCCAATCCCGACACCCGTAGCTACAGCCTGTGGGAGGAGTCGGCGTCGGATCTCAACGTCTATGTGGAGAGCGTCAATTGCTCCCCAGAGAAGCCCTTGCGGGTGAAACGCACGCCGTCGACGGTTTACGTGCGCACCCTCAACCCTGGCGGTCCGATCACGGACGTGAATCGGGAGGATCACCTGGTGTGGTGGGCAGCCTGCGTGCCGGAGGTGGCGGGAACCGACCCTGCCACGTTGCGTCAGAAGGCTCTGGATCTGGGCTTTTCCACCCTGATTCCCGAACAGCAGGAGCAGTTACCCGCACTGGCCCGTTGAGCGTGCTCTCCATACATTGCGGCCAGAGCGATTCCAGCCATGAGCGACGCGCCCACCCCCACCGCTGAATCCGTAGAGGCCGCGGCGCCCGCCCCGCGTCTGTTGCTGGTGGACGACGAGCCCGGTCTGCGCACGGCGGTGCAGGCCTATCTGGAAGACGAAGGCTTTGAGGTGACCACCGCGGTGGACGGGGAGGAAGGCTTCGCCAAGGCGGAGCAGATGCTGCCGGATGTCGTGATCAGCGACGTGATGATGCCGCGGCTTGATGGCTATGGCCTGCTGCAGAAGTTGCGCGCCGATGAACGGCTTGGTGGCACCCCGGTGATTTTCCTCACCGCCAAGGGCATGACGGCGGACCGCACCCAGGGCTATCTGGCCGGGGTGGATGACTACATCCCCAAGCCGTTCGATCCCGATGAGCTGGTGGCGCGGGTGCGCAACGTGGCCCAGCGCCAGCAACGGCTGCTGCAGGAGGCAGCGCGCTTTGCGGATACCGATATGGGCCAGATGGCCAAGCAGATCACCGAGATCCGTTCGCTGCTGGCCCAGGCCGAAGCGTTGCCCTCCACCGAGCCGGTGGTGCACAGCTTCACGCCGCGGGAGGCGAGTGTGCTGCAGCTGGTGGCGGAAGGATTGATGAACAAGGAGATTGCCCGGCAACTGGAGACGTCGATCCGCAACGTGGAGAAGTACGTGAGCCGATTGTTCAACAAGACGGGCACCTCCAGCCGCACGGAATTGGTGCGCTATGCCCTGGAGCACCGTCTGGTGACTTGAAGGCTGGTTGGCGCGAGGCGGCGTTCAACAACGGTTGGACCTACCGCGACCGGGTGCCGCGGTCCGCTGCCGGCATCTTGGTGAGCGAATGGCTGGCGGATCGCTACCGCCACTCTGATGCTGTGTTGTGGCAGCAGCGGATCGCCGCCGGTGAGCTGGATTGGAACGGAGCGCTGCTGGCCGTTGATCGAGCCTTGCAGGGCGGTGAGACACTCTGTTGGCGGCGTCCGCCTTGGTTGGAGAAGGCGATCCCCGATCAATGGGAGACGATCCACGACGACGGCGACCTGTTGGTGATCAACAAGCCTTCCGGTTTGCCGGTGATGCCCGGTGGTGGCTTCCTGCACCACACGCTCATGGCCTTGCTCGAACCCACCGGGGCCCGGCCGGTGCACCGCCTGGGGCGCTTCACCTCCGGCCTGCAGGTGTGTGCCCGCACGCCGCAGACCCGTGCCCTTTGGTCGAAGCAGTTCCGGCCCGACGGCGGTTGCCGCAAGGTGTATCAGGCCTGGAGCCAGCGGGTGCCGGGGTTGGAGTTGGGGCAGTGCCTGACGGTGAGCAGTGATGTGGTGGAACGGCCGCATCCACTCTTGGGCTGGATCTGGGGGCCAGAACCGTTCGACGGTGCGCCGATCTGCAAACGCCTCTCAGCCCACTCCGAGCTGGAGCTGTTGGAGCGCAGGGCCGAGGGCGATCGCCTGCAGGTGACGATCACCACCGGACGACCCCATCAGATCCGCATTCATCTGGCGCAGCTGGGCAGCCCCTTGCTGGGTGATCCGCTCTATCTGATGAATCGCGAGATTTCAGCCACTGCAACGCCCGGTGATGGGGGCTATCGGCTGCATGCCTGGCGGCTTTCGGGTCTCCCTCACTTGAGGGAGCTCAACCTCCTGGTGGATCCCCCGAGTGAGGGAGATCAGGCCTTGCGGAACTCGATCAAACGCGAGAAGTAGAAGGGGGCTTTGTTCAGGCTGCGGCGCACCAGCTTGAAGCCGCAGGCTTCGGCTGCCTTCACGATGCCGTCTTCCTTGAGGGTGTAGGCCCGGGTGGTTTTGCTGGGGCCGGGGAACAGCTGGCCGATCCCCTTCAACAGCGCCAGCAGCGGGGTGTAGGGCGCAAAGCTCACGATCAGCCGCTCTTCAGTGAGGCTGCAGAGGTGCTTCACCATCTCTTCGGCCGGTTGCTGGGGGTAGTGGATGAACACATCCAAGCAGCACACCGTGTGGAAGCAGCCGCTCAGGCTTTCCAGGTCGCTGGCGAAGAAATTCAGCTTGGCCATGTCGAGGCCGGCCTCGCGGGCCCGGCGCTCGGCTTCCTGGGCCATGGCCTCGGAGATGTCGCTGGCGCTGATGGAACCGGCCCCCATCGCCGCCAGCGGCAGGCTCAGGCTGCCAACACCGCAGCCCGCGTCGCAGAAGCTCGCCTGGCTGAGTTCACCGCTCTCCTTGATCCAGGCCAGCACCTCATCCACGGTCTTCTGGTGACCGATGCGGATGTTGCGCTGCACCTTGTTCACGTCATCGCTGTCGCTGTAGATGCGGTTCCAGCGGTCGAAACCCGTGGTTTCGAAGTAGCCCTTCACTTCCTTTTTCTCGGCCTGTTTCTGCTCCAGCAGCTGATCGGGGGCCATGGCGGAAGGGTTTGCGTCGGCGGGATCCTAAGCAGCGCAGGCCCAGTGCAGCTCACCCTCCTTCAGCTGCCAGCGCAGCAGTTGCGTCAGTGGCCGTCCCATCAGGGCATCCATACACCCCGTTGCATCGCCGATCACCCGCCGCGGTGCCAACGTGGCGCTCCAGATCGCAGCACCGGGGGCGTCACTCCAGCGGGCCAGCCGTTTCACCCCCTCCAGTTGCGGCAGGGTCACCCCCGCCAGGGTGCCGTCATCGAGACGACAGGTGCCGTTCTCCACCAGCAGCACCCGCTCGTCCCAGCGGTGCTCCCCGTCGGCCAGGCCGTAGGGGGCCAGCGCATCGCTCACCAGCACCGTCTGCTCCGGTGCCAGCCGTTGCAACAGCACCGCCATCGTGGGGTGCACATGCACGCCATCGGCGATCAGCCCCAGGGCCACCCCTCCGCGCCTGCAGGCTTCCCCAAGAGGGCCCGGTGCCCGGTGGTGCAAGCCCGGCATGGCATTGAAGGCGTGGGTGAGCATGGCCACCCCCTGGTCGAAACCAGTGCTGGCCTGTTCGGCCGTGGCGGCGCTGTGGCCGAGGGCCACGCTGATGCCCAGCTCCCGCAGTCGCCCGATCACCGCAGCGGCTCCCTCCAGTTCGGGGGCCAGGGTCACCAGGGCAATCTCCGTTTCGAACCCACCGATTCGTTCCTCGAGAGCCTCCAGACTGGGGCTGGCCAGGTGTTCACGGGGATGGGCACCGCGGCGGGCTTCGGCCAGAAAGGGGCCCTCCAGATGGGCCCCCAGCAGCCGACAACGGCCTGGTCGGTGCAGGTCCCGAGCCTGCCGCAGCACGGCCAGGGCCTGGCGCAGCGGCGCGATGCCGCAGGTCACCAGGGTCGGGGCGATCGCTTCGACCCCATCGCGCCACAACAGATCGAGGAGTTGCTCCAGCCGGGGCAGATCGCTCTCGCTCAGCTCCGGGAAGGCCAGCCCCAGCCCGCCGTTGATCTGCAGGTCCACACCCCGGGGGCTGAGCCAGTTGCCGTTCCAGTCCGCATCGGTTTCTTGAGTCTCTTGTTGCTCCTCTTTTTGCGCTTCGCCGCCCATCGCCTCGATGCGGCAGATCAGACCCTTCTCGCCCAGGTCGATGGCATAGCACTGGTCTCCGTCCCCCGGCAGGGGACCCGGCAGTCGAACGTTGGTGATCCGGTGCATCAACACAACACTGGCTTCTGCAGCCATGGGGGGAGACGATGGCAGTCTTGCCCCTCTGCGTTGTGCCGCCAGTGCTCCCCCGTGTTGCCGTTGTGATGGGCAGTGACTCTGACCTGCCCACCATGGAACCCGCCGCCGCCATCCTGCGCGAGTTGGGGGTGGAGGTGGAGGTTCGGGTGCTCTCGGCCCATCGCACCCCCTTGGAGATGGTGAACTTCGCTCAAGCGGCCCGGGGTCAAGGGTTTGGGGTGATCGTCGCCGGCGCCGGCGGGGCGGCCCATCTTCCCGGCATGGTGGCCGCCCTCACCACGCTGCCCGTGATCGGCGTTCCGGTGAAAAGCCGGGCGCTGTCCGGGGTTGATTCCCTCCACTCGATCGTGCAGATGCCGGGGGGGATTCCTGTGGCCACCGTCGCCATCGGTGGGGGCCTCAATGCCGGCTTGCTGGCGGCGCAGATCCTTTCGGTGGCCGACGCTGACTTGGCCCGGAAACTTGAGGACTACCGCAGCAGCCTTCACGATGCTGTGGTCGCCAAGGATGCGCGCCTGGTTGATCTGGGCAGCACGGATTACCTCTCCCAGATGACTTCATGAGTGTTCCCGTTCGTTCCACCCTGCGATCCACGCTGCTTTGGGCGGTGGTGCCGGCGGCCATCGTCTATGCGGTTGCCCTTGTCTGGAGCGGTGCTGAGGGCATCAGCGCCAAGCTGGTGTTGAAGGACTTGGCCCAGTCCTTCAAGGCGCCTCTGGGAGAAGGTTTCCTCTCCAGCGTGGGCTACCTGCTCTGGATGGCGGCGGTGGCCATTGCCTTGTTTGCGGCGTCCACCCGGCAGATCCAAGGCTCAGTTCTGAACGGTCAATTCGCCTTCTGCGGCGGTGGTTTCTCGCTCTGGCTCTGCCTTGACGACATGTTCCTGGTGTATGACCGCTACCTCGGTGAGGCGTTGCTCTACATCTCACCTACGCCTTCTTCACCGGGTTGCTGTTGTTCCGCTTCCGTGGTCCCCTGCGGCGCTTCGGTGGCGACACCTTTCTGGTGTCCGTGGTGTTGTTGGGCCTGTCGGTTCTGACCGATGCCCTCCAGGGGCTGTGGCCGGATTCCTATGAAACGGTGCAGATCTTTGAGGAGGGATTCAAGTTCCTCGGGATTGCCGCCTGGCTCAGTTTTTGGTGCCATTACGTCAGTTCCGCCTCCAAGCCGGCCGCCCTTGAGCAGCACTGATCGATTCGCGTCATCGCCACGATGACGCCCTGGCCGGCCTGGTTGCGGCTTGGTCTTCTGCTGCCTGTTCTGGGCTTGAACGCCTTTGTGCTGAAGCGTTTGCTGGTGCAATTCGCCCCATTCCCTGGGCTGTTCCTCACCGCGGCCTTGATCGCCTTTTTGTTGGACCTGCCCTGCCGCTGGCTCGCGCAACGGGGTCTTCCCCGCGCCTGGGCCATCGTCAGCGTCGTCCTGGTGACCCTGGGGCTTCTGGTCTGGGCCGCTGTGGCCCTGGTGCCGCTGCTGATCGAACAGCTCAGCCAATTGCTCGGTGCCTCGCCGTCTCTGCTCACGGCGGCGGAGCAGTGGATCGATCGGGGTCAGCTCTGGGCTCTGGACCATGGCCTGCCGGCTGATTTCGCTGACCTCAGCAGTGATCTGGTGGCCCAGTTCAGCCGTCTGGCGACGCAGTTGAGCCAGCGTCTGCTGGGCCTGCTGGGGGCCACGGTGGGCACCACGATCAATGTGGTGATCGTGCTGGTGCTGGCGGTCTTCCTGCTGTTTGGGGCGGATCCGATAGTCGACGGTCTGGCCCGCTGGCTGCCCGACCGTTGGCGGGATCTGGTGCAGACGACCCTCGAGCGCACTTTTCGGGGCTATTTCGCCGGTCAGGTGGTGTTGGCGCTGATCCTCAGTTGTGGTCAGCTCCTGGTGTTCACCGCCCTGAACATTCCCTACGGCGTCTTGTTCGCTGTGCTGATCGGGTTCACCACCCTGGTGCCCTATGCCAGTGCCGTGTCGATCGTCTCGGTGAGTGCGGTGCTGGCGGTTCAGGACCCCCGCACAGGCCTTGAGTTGCTTGCCGCGGCGATTGTGGTCGGTCAGATCGTCGATCAGGTGATCCAACCGCGGCTGATGGGCAGCATCGTGGGGTTGCAACCGGCCTGGTTGCTGATCGCCTTGCCCATTGGGGCTCGGGTGGGCGCCCTCTATGGCGTGGGGGATCTGCTGGGCCTGCTATTGGCGGTGCCGGTGGCTAGTTGCATCAAAACCCTGGCGGATGCCGCCAGGGCTGGCGACGGCGACCTCAGGCGGCCGGAATCACCCCACGCTCCTGGAGCGCTTTGATCACCAATTCCACGGAGTCGGCCAGATCCTGCTTGCCGGTGTCGATCTTCAGCTCGGGCGTTTCCGGTGCTTCGTAGGGGCTGGAGATGCCGGTGAATTCCTTGATCTGCCCCGCCCGTGCCTTGGCGTAGAGGCCTTTGGGGTCGCGGGATTCGCAGACCTCGAGGTCTGCGGCGCAGAACACCTCGAGGAAGTCACCGTCCTCAACAAGGTCCCGGGCCTTGTCCCGGTCTGCACGGAAGGGCGACACAAAGGCGGACAGCACGATCACGCCCGCATCCAGAAACAGCTTGGCCACTTCACCGATGCGGCGGATGTTCTCTTCACGGTCAGCATCGGAGAAGCCCAGGTCTTTGCAGAGGCCGTGGCGGATGTTGTCGCCATCCAGCACATAGGTGGCGAGTCCCCGCTTAAACAGGGCTGCGTTGACGGCATTGGCCAGGGTGCTCTTGCCGGAGCCGGAGAGTCCGGTGAACCAAAGAATGGCGCTGCGGTGCCCACGCTGCTTCGAGCGCTCGTCGCGGCCCACGGAGGCCTCATGCCAGGCGATGTTGGTGGAGGCACCTTTGTTGGTGAGCTCTCCGTAGGTGGGGCTGGCAGTCATGGCCACGGCATGAAGTGGCGGCCATTCTCCCTTAGCCCCCAGCCCGTTTCGGCCGGTATCCCTCCTTGCTGAGCAGCTCGAGTGCCAGATCCACCTGATCTCCCTGCAGTTCGATCACGCCGTCCTTGGCGGTCCCGCCACTGCCGATGCGTGTTTTGAGCTTCTTCAGTAGCACCTTGAAGCCCGCAGCATCCAGCTCCAGGCCCCGGATCACCGTCACGGTTTTGCCACCTTTGCCACCACGGGTTGGTTGCACCCGCACCATCTGCTGCGCCTTGGCTGTGGGCTCCGCCGCAGGGCCGCTCGGTCGCTGCAGGCTCTCGGCACTGCTGAATTCCTGCCAGCCGCCCTTCGGCATCCACCCGTCGCAACCGAATTGCATTGTCGATGAGCGCCGATGCGGCGCCCCATGGCGTGACCGCCTGCTTACGCTGAGCCGACGCTCCGCCGTGGATCCGTGACCAGCACCCTGCCCAACGCCAGCACTCCGGATCCCTCCAGCCTGCAGCCAGCGGTGCGCCCCGGAGCCCATGGTCGCTTTGGACGGTTCGGTGGCCAGTACGTGCCCGAGACCCTGATGCCGGCCCTGGCGGAACTGGAGCAAGCTGCTGCCCAGGCCTGGAACGATCCCGCTTTCACTGCCGAGCTCAACCGCCTGCTCAAGAACTACGTCGGGCGGGCGACACCGTTGTATGAGGCCGAGCGTCTCACCGCCCACTACCGCCGCGCCGACGGTGGCCCCCGCATCTGGCTCAAGCGGGAAGACCTGAACCACACCGGTGCCCACAAGATCAACAACGCCCTGGGGCAGGCCCTGCTAGCCCTGCGCATGGGCAAGAAACGGATCATTGCCGAGACCGGTGCGGGGCAGCACGGCGTCGCCACGGCCACGGTTTGTGCCCGCTTCGGCCTGGAGTGCGTGATCTACATGGGTGCGGAAGACATGCGCCGTCAGGCCCTCAATGTGTTTCGCATGCGCCTGCTGGGCGCCACGGTGCAATCGGTGACGGCCGGCACCGCCACCCTCAAGGACGCCACCAGTGAGGCGATCCGCGACTGGGTGACCAACGTCGAGACCACCCACTACATCCTTGGATCCGTCGCTGGTCCGCACCCCTATCCAATGTTGGTGCGGGATTTCCATGCCGTGATCGGTGAGGAGTCCAAGCAGCAGTGTCAGAGCGCCTTCGGCCGGCTGCCCGACGTGCTGATGGCCTGCGTTGGCGGTGGCTCCAATGCCATGGGCTTGTTCCATCCCTTTGTGCAGGACACGTCTGTGCGGCTGATCGGTGTTGAGGCCGCCGGTGATGGTGTGGCCACCGGTCGCCACGCCGCGACGATCACCGAGGGTCGTGCCGGTGTGCTGCACGGCGCCATGAGCCTGCTGCTGCAGGACGGCGACGGTCAGGTGATGGAGGCTCACTCCATCAGTGCAGGTCTCGATTACCCCGGAGTGGGGCCGGAGCACAGCTATCTCCGGGAGATCGGACGTGCCGAGTACGCCGCAGTCACCGACCAACAGGCCCTCGATGCCCTGCGCCTGGTGAGTGAGCTTGAGGGCATCATTCCGGCCCTGGAAACCGCCCATGCCTTCGCCTGGCTTGAGCAGCTTTGCCCCACCCTGGCCGATGGCACCGAAGTGGTGATCAACTGCTCTGGCCGCGGCGACAAGGACGTCAACACCGTGGCGGAGAAGCTGGGGGATCAGCTCTAGGGAGCTGACCTCAGGCCAGCAGCAATTCCAGGTGGCGGGCCACCCGCTGTACGGCAGCCCGTGCCGTGGCATAGGCCATCCGCATCGGCCCCACCAGGGCCACATGACCGAGCCCCTCGTTGCAGCGGTAGGGCGCCTGAACCACGGCACAGGCCTCCAGGGCTGGCTGCGGATGTTCCTCGCCGATCCACACCCGTGCGGATTCACCGCGGCTGATCAAGGTGGCGGGTTGGTCATCGATCAGTTCCAGCAGCGGCCGAAGACTGGAGGTGCTTTCAAATTCCGGTTCGCTCACCAGCCTGGAAAGGCCATGCACCACCACCTGTGTGGAGTTGGCGGGGGTGGGCTGCTCAAGGGCGTTGCGCAGCACAGCACCGCTGCGTTGCAGCTGCCTGGGCAGTGCGTCCCAGTTCAGGTCGCCCTGCTCGAGCTGGGCCGACGCCCAGCGTTCCATCGCGGTGAGTTCGGCTTCAGCTCCGTGGGGCAGACGCAGGTTGAGGTGGCTGGCGCGGCCATTGGCTTCCACCAGCATCACCAGCAGTCGATCACCGCTGGGTACCAGACGGATCGTCTCCAGTTGCTGGTTCTCCTGCTGCGGTTGGGTGATCAGGCTCATCAGACCGGTGAAATCCGTCAGCCGCCGGGCCAGATGCATCAGCAGGTCGTCCAAACCGGCCCAACGAAGACTGAGGCCGGTGAGCTCCCGTTCCAGGTGTTGAACGGCGATGCCGGGTTCCGGCAGCAACGCGTCCACGTAGTGCCGGTATCCCATCGGACTGGGAACGCGTCCGGCGGAGGTGTGCGGTTGATGCAGCAGTCCTCGGCGCTCAAGCGCCCCCATGGCGGAGCGAATGGTGGCGGAGCTGGCGGGAATGCCGAAGCGTTGCACCAGGGTGCGGCTGCCCACCGGCTCCATCGTGTCGACGTAGTGGTGCACCGTCGCCTGAAGCACCTGTTCTTGCCGAAGGGACAGGGGCTTGCTCATCAGTAGCGGGGAACGCTGGGATCCACCTGAAGGCTCCAGGCATCAATGCCTCCCTCAAGGTTCCACACCTCAAGGCCCCAGGGTTGGTCCAGCAGCCACAGGCCGAAGTGGTAGCTGCGCACGCCGGCATGGCAGACCACCACGACGGGTTGATCGGGGTTGAGGTCGGCCTGCAGTGTTCCAAGCCATGCATTGGATTGGCTCAGGGGGCGGTGCAGCACCGCACCTGGAAAGGCAGCGATCGCGAGCTCAGCCTCCTCGCGCACATCCACTAGTTGCGGTGAAGGTCGCTCGCTTTGCAGCCATTGCTGCAGTTCAGAGGCTTGGATTGGTTGTGGTTGTTGGGATTGGCCCATGGCGCCATTCTGCGGTGATGGACAAAGATGAGGCGACCCGAGACCGCCGGCCCATGAAGGCCCGCCCCTTCCTCAGCGCTGCCGGCGCTGTGCTGTTGTCGCTGATTTTGCTGGCCGCTGGCCTGCTCTGGACCATGAACCGCCAGAGCCCCCTGCAGTTGGCGGAGCAGCCGTTGCATCTGCCTCGGGCGGCCCGGTTTGTGCCCCGGGATGCTGACTTGTCCCTCCATTGGTTGGCCGATCCAGGACGGTTGCCGGCCTATGCCCAGGCCGTTGCCCCTGCCTCCCAACGCCGCGATGCCCGTGATGGCGCCCGGCAGTGGCGCGAAGGAGTCTTTGCTTTGGCGGGCCTCCAGTTCGGTCTTGAGCTGGAGCCCTGGCTTGGCGAGGAGGTCAGTCTCACCCTCACCGATGGGGATTCCAACGTCGGTTGGGTGTTGGCCTTGACCAGTCGGGATGACGATGGCGCCCGGCGCTTTCTGCAACGGTTCTGGCAGACCCGCAGCCTGGCGGGCACCGACCTGCAGATCAGCAGCTACCGCGGTATCGGTGTGATCAGCGGTAAGGGGGCGTTGGTGGGGCATGACCCCCAACCCCTGGCCACGGCCTTGATTGACGACGATCTGCTGCTGGTGGCCTCAGGCCGGGGTGTGCTGGAGCAGGCCCTCGATGTCTCCCAGCTTCCGGATCAGCATCAGCTGGGGGATCAACGCCTGCAACGTCAGGTTGCTGAGCTCGGCGAAGGCGTGGCTCTGCTCACGGCATCTCCCCATGCCCTCGAGCATTGGCTGCAGCTGCCTGAGCTGGTGGCCCAACGGGACGATCTGAGCGGACTCGTGGCATCACTGCGACCGGAGGGTTCAACCATGGCGGTCGATGGGCGTCTCGGGTTCCGGCAAGCCCTTGGCGCCGACCCCTGGCCTGGGCTCACGGATCTGACGGCGTCGGCCGGCGGCCATGCCCGCTGGCTGGCTCAGCTGCAGAGCCCAGCCCGTTTGTTGGATCCCAGCGAAAGCCATCCCCTGGCCCAATGGTTCGCTCCGTTGCTGAAGCAGCGCCTGGCGGACCAGCCGGCGGCCGATGCTGTTGTGGGGGCTGATGCTGGCCCTCTTCTCTGGCAGGAGCAACCCGAGGGCTGGCTGCTGGCCACCCGCCCGCAAAGCCCCGCCAGGGATGCGGTGGATGCACGTCTGCAGGAGCAGGGCCTGACCCGTTCTGAACTGGAGGGCGATGGCGATGTGTTGAGCGTGTGGACGCGGCTGGTGCGCCAGCGGGGACGCCAGCCTGGGGTGGATGCCCAATTGGCCGTGGCTCAGGTTCGCTCGTCTGCGCTGAACTGGTGGGGCGAGTCCTTGATGGCTCTGGCGCAGCGTCAGAACGGGCGTGCCCTCCAGCCCCGCTTGAACCAATGGCAGGAACTCACAGCGTCCTCCCAACCGGCGCAGGCCCTCCTGCTGGCGGATGAGCCGGCCCGTGCGCTGTTGGGGCAATGGCGGCCCTGGGCCCTGCTGCAGGTGATGGCGGGGCGGCCGCTTCAGGATCAGGTCCGCGGCCTTGCGGTGGCCGTCGACGTTGATCGTCAGGAGCAAGGCAGTTCCGAGATTCCGTTTCATGCCCGGCTCGACCTCGGCTGACCTGGTTCTGTTGCGCCATGGCATCGCCGAGCCCCGCCAGGCGGGCCAGGACCATCCGGATCGACCCCTGACCGCCGCTGGCCGTCAGCGAACCCAGCGGGTGATGGCGGCCCTGGTGCAACGGGGGCTGCGCTTGGATCGATTGCTGTCCAGCCCCTATCGCCGGGCTCTGCAAACGGCGGAACTGGCTTTGGAGGCGGGGCTCGCTTCTGAACTCGCGGTGGATGAACGGCTCCAGCCGGGAGGGGCCCTCAACATGCTGGTGACCGCCTTCGATCAACGGCTTGGCTTGGTCGGCCATGAGCCGGATCTAGGAGATCTGGCCTGCGGTCTTCTGGGGTGTGCCCCGGGATCTCTGGTGCTGAAGAAAGCCGGCGTGATTCAGCTGCGTCGTTCCACGGGCCAGTGGCAGTTAAAGGCTTTGCTTCGGCCAGCACTGTTGATTGACGATTTAGGTTGCTGTTAGAGGCAATCAGGTGGTGGCCCAGCAGCAGACAGGCGACCTGCGCCATGCGCGGACCGGGATCGAACTGCGTCCAGGTCTGGATGGCGTGCCGGCCACCCAGTCGGCGATCTGCGACATCGATGGTGAGAAGGGGCTGCTCACCTATCGCGGCTACCCGATGCAGGATCTGGCGGCCAACAGCAGTTTTCTGGAAACGGCCTACCTGCTGATCTGGGGAGAGCTGCCCAGCCGCGACCAGTTGGCGGAGTTTGAGCACGCGGTGCAGATGCACCGGCGGGTTAGCTTCCGTGTTCGGGACATGATGAAGTGCTTCCCGGCCAGCGGCCACCCGATGGACGCGCTGCAGTCCAGCGCCGCTTCCCTGGGGCTGTTTTATTCGCGCCGGGCGATCGACGACCCGCAGTACATCTATGACGCGGTGGTGCGGTTGATCGCCAAGATCCCCACGATGGTGGCCGCCTTTCAGCTGATCCGCAAAGGCCAGGACCCAATCCAGCCCCGGGATGATCTGGCCTACTCCGCCAATTTCCTCTACATGCTCACCGAACGTGAGCCGGATCCACTAGCAGCGCGGATCTTTGATCGCTGCCTGATGCTCCATGCCGAGCACAGCCTCAACGCCAGCACCTTCAGTGCTCGGGTCACCGCCAGCACCCTCACCGACCCCTACGCCGTGGTGGCTTCAGCCGTGGGCACCCTGGCGGGCCCACTCCACGGCGGCGCCAATGAAGATGTCCTCGCCATGCTCGAGCAGGTGGGCAGTCCCGAGAACGCTGGCGCTTTCCTGGATGAAGCCATCGCGGCCAAGCGCAAAATCATGGGCTTCGGCCACCGGGAATACAAGGTGAAGGATCCCCGTGCCGTGATCCTGCAGGCCCTGGTGGAGGAGATGTTCGCCAGCTTTGGCCATGACGACCTCTACGACGTGGCCCGGGCGATCGAAGCAGAAGCAGCGTCCCGCCTCGGCCCCAAAGGCATCTATCCCAACGTCGATTTTTATTCGGGCCTTGTGTACCGCAAGCTCGGCATTCCCAGGGATCTGTTCACGCCGGTCTTCGCCATTGCCAGGGTTGCCGGCTGGCTAGCCCATTGGCGAGAGCAGCTCGGGGCGAACCGGATTTTCCGGCCTTCGCAGATCTACTCCGGATCCCAGCCACGCTCCTGGATGCCCATTGAGGAGCGCGTCTCGGCTCCGGCCGCCTAAGTTGCACCCACTTCCGTCGACACCATGGTGAGTCCGGGACTGGACCTGGAATTGAGCTTTAGCCAGGCCCTGCAAGGGTTTGGCTTCTCCCCGGAGGTGGCTAGGCTGCTTTGGCTGCCGCTGCCGATGCTGCTGGTTCTGGTGGCTGCAGTGGTGGGTGTGCTGGTTTCGGTGTGGCTGGAACGCAAGATTTCCGCCGCCGTCCAGCAGCGGATCGGTCCGGAGTATGCCGGTGCCCTGGGCGTGCTTCAGCCCCTGGCCGACGGCCTCAAGCTGCTCGTCAAGGAAGACATCATCCCGGCGCGGGCCGACAGCCTGCTGTTCACCCTCGGCCCGGTGCTGGTGGTTGTGCCGGTGATCATCTCTTGGCTGATCATTCCTTTCGGCCAGAACCTGCTGATCAGCAATGTGGGCGTGGGGATCTTCCTCTGGATCGCCTTCAGCAGCATCCAGCCGATCGGCTTGCTGATGAGCGGCTATGCCTCCAACAACAAGTACTCGCTGCTCGGTGGGCTGAGGGCCGCGGCTCAATCGATCAGCTACGAGATTCCCCTGGCTCTGGCGGTGCTGGCCATCGTGATGATGACTAACTCGCTGAGCACGGTCGACATTGTTGGTCAGCAGACCGGTGCCGGCATCTTGAGCTGGAACATCTGGCGCCAGCCGGTGGGCTTCCTGATTTTCTGGATCTGTGCCCTGGCCGAGTGTGAGCGGCTGCCCTTCGACCTTCCCGAAGCTGAGGAAGAGCTAGTCGCCGGCTATCAGACCGAGTACGCGGGCATGAAGTTCGCCCTCTTCTACTTGGCGGGTTACATCAACCTGGTGCTCTCGGCCGTTCTGGTCAGCGTTCTGTATCTCGGAGGTTGGGGCTTCCCGATTCCTGTCGAGTGGCTGGCCGGCTGGTTGAACCAGCCCATCGATGCCCCCGTGGTGCAGGTGATCACGGGCACCGTTGGCATCGTGATGACGGTGCTCAAGGCTTATCTGCTGGTGTTCGTGGCGATCCTGCTGCGCTGGACCACCCCCCGCGTGCGCATTGACCAGCTGCTCGATCTCGGCTGGAAGTTCCTGCTGCCTCTGTCCCTGGTGAACCTTCTGGTGACAGCAGCCCTCAAGCTCGCATTCCCCGTTGCATTCGGCGGCTAGGTTTTCCTACCTAGGATTTCTTCGCTCCCGGCTCCGCTTCGTTCTCTCCCCTTCAGACCATGTTCGGCTTCCTCAAACAGGTCGGTGATTACACCCGGGATGCAGTCGATGCAGCCCGGAATCTGGCCCAAGGCTTTTCGGTCACCTTCGACCACATGCAGCGCCGTCCGGTCACGGTGCAGTACCCCTACGAGAAGCTCATTCCTTCCGAGCGTTATCGGGGCCGGATTCACTACGAGTTCGACAAGTGCATCGCCTGTGAGGTGTGCGTGCGGGTCTGCCCGATCAATCTTCCGGTGGTCGATTGGGTGATGAACAAGGCCACAAAGAAGAAGGAGCTGCGCAACTACTCCATCGACTTCGGCGTCTGCATTTTCTGCGGAAATTGCGTCGAGTACTGCCCCACAAACTGCCTCTCGATGACGGAGGAGTATGAGCTGGCGGCTTTTGATCGCCACAGCCTCAACTACGACAACGTGGCCCTCGGACGCCTTCCCACCAGCGTCACCACCGACCCCTCCGTTATTCCCCTTAGGGAACTCGCCTATCTGCCGCAGGGCGAGATGGATCCGCACGGTGTTGCCGCCGATCGTCCCCGAGCTGGTCAGTTGCCGTTTCAGGTGTTGGAGACCCTCACCCCTCCTGCCAAGTCCTCTGCCAAGAATGAGGGACAATCCTCCAGTGAGGCCAAGGAGGGCGACGCATGACCATCGCGACAACCACCGAGCTGATCTGTTTTCTGGTGCTGTCCGCCGTTGTGGTGATCGGCGCCCTTGGTGTGGTGCTGCTTAGCAACATCGTCTATTCCGCCTTCCTGCTGGGCGGGGTGTTCACCGCCGTCGCAGGGCTCTATCTGCTCCTGAACGCCAGTTTCGTGGCCATGGCCCAGATCCTGGTGTACGTGGGCGCGATCAACGTGCTGATCCTGTTCGCGATCATGCTCGTCAACAAGCGGGAAGACCTCAAGGCCATCGCCAACCTCACCACGCGCCGTGTGGTGTCCGCCGGCGTCTGCGCCGGTCTGCTGGCGTTGCTGGTTCGTGTTGTGGTCACCACCCCCTGGTCGCTGCCCGGTCCTGCCGCCGTGGGTGAAGAGGCCACGGCCCGCATTGGTGAGCACCTGTTCACCGATTACCTCTTGCCATTTGAGGTGGCATCGGTGCTGCTGCTGATGGCCATGATCGGCGCCATCGTCTTGGCCCGTCGTGATGTGCTGGCCACCGATGTGGTCACCGGTGAGGTGGCCGATCAAGGCCTGATTGAGAAGGCCCGTACTCCCCTGCTGATGAATCGAGCGGACTGATGAGCGATTTCCTTGCCACGCTTCCCTCCCTGCAGGCCTACCTCCTGGTGGCCGCGATGCTCTTCTGCATCGGCGTTTGGGGTCTGATCAACAGCCGCAATGCGGTGCGCGTGCTGATGAGCATTGAGCTGATGCTCAACGCCGTGAACATCAACCTGATGGCCTTCTCCTCCTTCGTGGATGGTGATCTGATTCGCGGCCAGGTCTTCGCTGTGTTCGTGATTACGGTGGCCGCCGCTGAGGCCGCTGTCGGTCTCGCGATCCTGCTGTCGCTTTATCGCAATCGCGTTACCGTCGACATGGAGCAGTTCAACCTGCTGCGCTGGTAACCCCCGCACACCTGGGTCATGCGTCTCGATCGGGTCTGGGTGATCTATCGGGCCGACAGCCAGCCTGCCCAGCGTGAAGCCCGGCAATGTGCCAAGGAGCTGAAATCTCTCGGTACCCATGTGGTCACCGCGATGTCGGGGCCCCGGGTGAATCCTTTTCCCGGCCTTCTGGCCGTTGAGGAGTCGTTGCCCGACCTGGCGCTGGTGCTGGGGGGGGATGGCACGGTGCTGGGGGCTGCCCGCCACCTGGCGGTGCATGACATCCCGATCCTCAGCATCAATGTGGGAGGCCATCTGGGCTTTCTGACCCATGACCGGCGTGTGTTGCGCGGCGATCAGATCTGGCAACGCCTCCAAGACGATCAGTTCGCGATCGAACGGCGCATGATGCTTCAGGCGATGGTGGATCGACGCTCCGCTGAAGATCGAGCGGCTTCGCCGGGCCCGTTGCAACAGCCGGATCTCGAAGACGATGAAGAGCACCACTGGGCCTTCAACGACTTCTACCTGCGGGCCTACCGCGATGAGATTTCGCCCACCTGCACCCTGGAGCTCGAGATCGATGGGGAAGTGATCGACCAGGTGCGTGGTGATGGCCTGATACTCTCCACGCCCACGGGGTCCACCGGGTACGCCCTGGCGGCAGGGGGACCGATTCTTCACCCCGGCATCGATGCCATCATCGTTGCCCCGATCTGCCCGATGAGCCTCTCCAGCCGAACGCTGGTGGTGCCGCCTCGGGCCAGGTTGGCGATCTGGCCCCTCGGGGCTGGGGATCACCGCATCAAGCTGTGGAAGGACGGTGTGGGCTGCACGGTGCTGGAGCCTGGTGAGTGCTGTGTTGTTCAGCAGGCGCGCCACCATGCCCTGATGGTGTTGCTCAATCAAAGCCCGTCGTATTACCGAACCCTCTCCCACAAGCTGCATTGGGCGGGAAGCCTGCACGCGTCTCAGCCCTCGCAGAATTGAGCCATGGCCCTCGAGATTGAACGGCGCTTTCTGGTGCGGTCGGACGCCTGGCGCAGCAGTGCCGGCCCCGCACAGCCGCTGCGTCAGGGCTACCTGGCCGCCAGTGCCGACGGTGTGACGGTGCGGATGCGTCTGCGCGGATCGGATCAGGCCTGGCTCACCCTGAAGGCGGCGGCTGATGCCGTTGGCCTGGTGCGCCACGAGTTCGAATATCCGATTCCCGTGGCGGATGCCGAAGCTCTCTGGGATCTGGCGCCGCACCGCCTGGACAAAGTCCGCTACGCCCTGGATTGTCCTGGTGGTGACTGGGTGGTGGATTGTTTCCAGGGCGAGAACGCCCCCTTGGTGCTGGCGGAGGTGGAGCTGGCATCGGCCCAGGCGGATCTGCTGATTCCGCCCTGGTGTGGCGAGGAGATCACCGGGGAATCCCGCTGGAGCAATGCGGTGCTGGCCCAGCATCCGGTTCAGTCCTGGCCCGAGGAGCAGCGTCGACGTTTTGGCCTGACGTAAGACGGACTGGATTTGTCTTCAGATTTCCTTTAGCTTTGAGGGGTCCTGATTGGTGAATCCGTCCAGTGGTGGGTTTGTACGACACAACTGGAATGCTTCGCTTCGCAGGCTCCAGCGTGGAGGCCTGTCTGGAATACGCCACGCTGTTTGAGATCCCTGTGGGCCCCACCTCTCTTCAAAGCTTACCGGAGCCTGTCAGCTCCACGATCAGGCTGAGGGGGGATCGTGTTCTGGAAGGACGCAACAGTTGAAGCCGTCCCGGCAGATCTTGCCGTTGTCCATGGCCCAATTAAGCAGTGCCACCCGGTTCTTCGAGCCGGTCTTGGTGAACACGTTGCTCACATGGTTGTCCACCGTTCGTTTGCTGATGGTGAGACGGTCAGCGATTTCCTGATTGGTCAGTCCTTCGGCCACGAGCTCGATGATCTCGATCTCCCTGGCAGAGAGGGAGATCTCCAGAGGATCGGTACCGTCGAGGGAGGACATGGGCGACCACCGTTGGGATCATGCTAGTCCGGACGACCGGTCTGATCCTGCATAGTGGGCCGGTGAAATGGAACGAGATTTGAGCACGGCGCTGCAGCGCGCAATTGAGGCCGGGGATCAGGTGCTCACGGCCGAGGTAATGCCTCCCCGTGGAGCCGATCCCTCCCACATGTTGGCCATGGCCGCCTCGCTGCAAGGCCGTGTCCATGCCATGAATGTGACCGATGGCAGTCGCGCCGTGATGCGGATGAGCAGCCTGGCCTCCTGCAAGTTGCTGCTTGAGGCCGGTCTGGAGCCGGTGTTGCAGATGGCCTGCCGGGACCGCAACCGCATCGCCCTTCAGGCCGATCTGCTCGGGGCCCATGCCTTGGGGATCCGCAACCTGTTGTGTCTCACTGGCGATCCGGTGCGGGCGGGCGATCAGGCGGATGCCCGGCCGGTGAATGAGTTCGAGTCGGTGAAGCTTCTGCAGCAGGTCGATTCCCTCAATCGGGGCGTGGATCCCGTGCAGGGCACCCTGCCCGATGGGGCGACCACGCTGTTTGCCGGGTGTGCCGCCGACCCACAATCGAGGAGCTGGAGCGGTCTCCAGCGCCGGTTGCAGCGCAAGCAGGCGGCGGGAGCCCGCTTCGTTCAAACCCAAATGGTGATGGACCCTGAAGCGCTCGAGCGCTTCCAGCGCGAACTGGCCGGCCCCCTGGACCTTCCCGTGCTCGCTGGCGTGTTTCTGCTGAAGTCAGCCAAGAATGCCAGGTTCATCAACCGTGTTGTGCCGGGAGCCTGCATCCCCGATGCGTTGATCCATCGGCTGGAGTGCGCCGAGAATCCCGCCATGGAGGGCGTGGCCATCGCCGCTGAACAGGTGAAGCGCTATCTCGGCATCGTTCGTGGCGTGCACCTGATGGCAATCAAGGCCGAGGAGCGCATCCCGTTGATCCTGGATCGCGCCGGACTTAGCTCGCTGCCTGGGTGAGGTCGGTGCCGAGCAGCTCCGCCATGGCTTTCTGCTGCGGGGAAGGCTCCACAAGGTCCTGACGACGGGCATCGGTGATCAGCCAGTCGAGCGAGGCCTCCTGCAGATCGAAGTGATCACCGTCCTTGCCCACGCAGTAGCGGCCGAACACCAGCTTCTCGAGCAGCTGCACGCCGGGGCCGATGCGTGAGTAGTCGAAGATGATCGAGTTATCGACCGTGGCGCCCTCACAGATGTGGCAGCTGGGGCCGATCATGGTGGGCCCAACGATCGTTGCGCCATCTTCGATCTTGGTCATGCCGCCCACGTAGACCGGGCCGGTGACATTGATCTTGTCCCAGTTGGCGGCCACATTCAGACCGGTGTAGACCCCTGGACGCACCTCCTTGCCGGGGATGCCCACCTGACGGACGTCACCCATCAACACGCTGCGGATGGCTTGCCAGTAGTCGGGAACCTTGCCGATATCCACCCATTCGAAATCCATCGGAATGGCATAGAAGGGTGCACCGAGCTCGGCCAGTTTAGGGAACAGATCCGAGCCGATGTCGAAGGACTGTCCCGAAGGGATGTGTTCAAAGATCTCCGGCTCAAAGATGTAGATGCCGGTGTTGATCGTGTCGCTGAGGGCTTCGTCGACGCTGGGCTTTTCCTGGAAGCTTGAAATTCTGTTCTGGTCATCGGTGACTACAACGCCGTAGCTGCTCACCTGATCCCTGGGGACCCGTTTGGTGACGAGGCTGGCGATCGCACCCTTCTCTTTGTGCAGGCGTACCGCTTCGCTGAGATCAAGATCGATCAGCGCATCGCCGCAGAGCACCACGAAGGTGTCGTCAAAGAAGTGCTGGAAATCCTGTATTTTTTTGAGCCCGCCAGCAGACCCCAGGGCACTGCCGATCAGTTCGCCGTCTTCAATCCGTCCTTCAAAGCTGTAGGCAATTTCAACCCCGAAACGCTGGCCATCCCGGAAGTAATTTTCAATCTCTTCGGCCAGGTGGGAGACGTTCACCATCACTTCGGTGAAACCGTGCTCCTTGAGCAGTTCCAGAAGAAATTCCATCACCGGCTTCTGCAGGATCGGAATCATTGGCTTGGGGATCACATGGGTAATCGGTTGGACCCGCGTCCCCTTACCAGCCGCCAGAATCATCGCCTTCATTGGCGTTTGGTCGGGTCAATACAAGGTAGTGACCATAGACCCGGTCTTAGGCCGCCACGACCGTCCGGGTCGGCGACGGATCTGGCACCTGAAGGCTGCGGATCGGCAGTTGCGTTGCAGTGCCACTCGCGGGGATGAATTTCAGTCGCAGCGGTCCGTGGAGCCAGCCCTCCTGCTCCAGCTCAACCCGGCCCTGGGAGGAGAGAAACAGCAGGGCCCAGAACACCCCGACCCGGTCACGGTCCAAGTCCGCGGCGGCGGCCACCTCCCACTGATCCACCAGTTGATCGAAGCCCACCCAGTCCAGGGCGATCTCCCAACCGTTAAGAAACACCCCCAGTGCTGCGGTTGTTTCCGGCAGCTTTTCGCGGTGGGCCAGTCCGGCCACCTGGGCGATGGCTTCACGGTTGCTGTAGCGCTTCTGCCGTTTGCGGCGGCGTGCCTCGAGTTCGTCTGATTCCAGCTGCTCGGCAATTGTTTCCAGCTGTTCGATCAGCTCCCCTAGGGTGACGGGGCGACGCAATGGCGGGGGTGCCACGGGTCGCCGCTGCAGATGACGTTCCGGCCGTCGGGGCAGATCAAAGGCCGGATCCAGCCAGCCTTGCTCATCGAAGTCGGCATCGAAGTGATCTTCGACTTCAGGCGGCGGCGGCAACATGCTGGTTTCAAGCATCTCCGCCTTGAGTCCCACCAGCACGGAGGCGGCCAGGAAGGCTTCGCTGCTATCAGCCAGGTCCCGTTCGTAGCTGCCGCCCCGTCCGGCCAGGGCGGCCGCCACCTGCCCGGGAACTTCGATGCGTTGCCGGAGTTGATCTAGAAAGCCGTCGATGACGGCAATCACATCCACATCCCAGGGATCGAGATCGCCCCGCTCCGCTGCGTCCTGCAGCAGTCGAATCGCAAGGCGGGCTCCAGCATCAGCGCCGTCGTTGGGGGCCACCTGGAGCAAGTCAATTCACCCTTTCCCGGCAAGGTATCGGTCCTCAACCGGTGTTGCCAGTGCTGCCTCAGGCCGCGCTGCTGGCATCGCTGACCTCCGCCTGGTCGTTGTCTTCGCTCTCGGCACTGGTCGCGCTGACGGTGGTGGCAGGCAGCAGGCCCAGCTGGGTTTCAACGGTGGAGCGGTAGCGGCTGAGGTCGGTCTCCAGTTCCTGGATCCGCACCTGCTGGGCCTCGTATTCGTTCGCCTTGCTGAACTGTTCAACGTTGTTGAGCATCCCGGTCCAGGCTGCGAAGAACCAGGCCGACACGGCTCCCAACCCCGCTGCCAGCAGCAGCAGACCTGCCAAAGGCAGGGTGTACTCCACACCGGGCAACACGTGAACCGTCGTGGGGCTGGTGTTCGCCAGGGTGAAGAACACCGTGATCAGGCCGAAGCTGAAGATCAGGCCGAAGTTGATCTGACGCATTGCAGGGGAGCGTTCCCCTGGAACTTACGGACGGTTGGCTGGGAATGAATCGGAATCGATACGTGATTTATGACGCGCCCACGGCGGGGGCCTGGATGACTGCTGGAACGGGCGCCTGACCTCGAATCAAGGGGGCCGTTGGTGAGATCACCTGTTCCATCGCACCCAGGTTTCGGTTCACCAGGGCTTCGATCGAGCTGCGGTAGCTGTCGGTCATCAGCTTGGGGTACAGCCCGATTCCGATGATCGGCACCAGCAGGCAGCCGATGATGTAAACCTCGCGTGGCTCCGCATCCACCAGGTTGGTGTGGGACACCAGCTCCTCTTTCTCCTTGCCGAAGAAGATTTCGCGAAGCATCGAGAGCAGATAGATCGGTGTGAGGATCACGCCGACGGCGGCCAGCCCGCAGATCACCACGCGGAAGGGCAGGGTGTAGGCCTCATCCGTGGCGAAACCAGCGAACACCATCAGTTCGCTCACGAATCCGCTCATGCCGGGCAGGGCCAGGGAGGCGAGAGCACACACCGTCCAGAGCGCGAACATGATGCGCATCTTCTGGCCGATGCCTCCCATCTCATCCAGCTGAAGCGTGTGGGTGCGGTCGTAGGTGGCACCCACGAGGAAGAACAGGCTGGCGCCAATCAAGCCGTGGCTGATCATCTGCAGCATGGCGCCACTGGTGCCCAGGGCACTGAAGCTGCCCACGCCGATCAGCACGAAGCCCATGTGGCTGATCGAGCTGTAGGCGATCTTTCGCTTGAGGTTGCGCTGGGCGAAGGAGGTGAGTGCGGCGTAAATGATGTTCACCACCCCCAGCACGATCAGCAGTGGGGCGAACTGAGAGTGGGCCGCTGGTAGCAGTTCACAGTTGAAGCGCAGCAGGGCATAGCCGCCCATCTTCAGCAGGATGCCGGCCAACAACATGTGCACCGGTGCAGTTGCTTCGCCATGGGCATCCGGCAGCCAGGTGTGCAACGGCACGATCGGAAGCTTCACGCCGAAGGCGATCAGCAGACCGGCGTAGCAGAGCAGTTGAAAGCCCGTGCCGAAGTCTTTGGCTGCAAGAGCGGTGTATTCAAAACTGGGGGTGCCGCCGCCGAAGAAGCCCATGGCCAGGGCGGCCAACAGGATGAACAGGGAGCTGCCGGCGGTGTAGAGGATGAATTTGGTTGCGGCGTACTGGCGTTTCTTGCCGCCCCAGATGGCCAGCAGCAGATACACAGGAATTAGTTCCAGCTCCCAGGCCAGGAAGAACAGCAGCATGTCCTGCACGGCGAACACAGCGATCTGGCCGCCGTCCATGGCCAGCAGCAGGAAATAAAACAGCCGCGGTTTGAAACTCACCGGCCATGCCGCCAGGCAGGCCAGGCTGGTGATGAAGCTGGTGAGCAGGATCAACGGCATTGAGAGCCCGTCGGCTCCCACCGCCCAGGTGAGGCCAAGATCCGGCAGCCAGCTCACCCGTTCGGACAGCTGCAGACCACTCAGGTTGGGGTCATAGCCGGTGAGGTAGGCCGCAACGGTGATCAAGAAGGTGATCAGCGTCACGATCAGGGCGTACCAGCGCACCTGTTTGCCCTCGCCTTTGTCTGGAACCAGCGGAACCAGCAGGGCACCCACAATCGGCACCAGGATCGACAGGCTCAGCCATGGAACGGTTGCCTGCACCGGATCGCTGAGTCCGGCGACTGCGAATTCGAACACGCTGATCCGATCCTCACTGGATGGATCGTAGAAATCATGGCCGCTGTGTCATCACCTCGATAGGCGATGACACACATGGATGCTGAGCTCTATGCGATTGGCCTGCCGATCACGCCGAATAGCACCACCAGGCCGATCACACCGGCAAACACAATCAGGGCATAGAACTGGGCCCGTCCGGTCTCGAGATATTTGAGACCTTCGCCGCTGCCCAGGGTGAGCAGTCCGGTGAGGTTGACCACGCCATCTACCACTTTGGCGTCCACCTCGAGCACCTCCCGCGCCAGTTTGCGGGTGCCGCGAACGAACATCTTTTCGTTCAACACATCGAGATACCACTTGTTGGTGAGGAAGGCATTCACCGCCGGGAAGCGGTCGGCCACCAGCTGCCCCAGATCAATCCGACGCAGGGCATAGGCCAGAACAGCCAGGCTGATGCCGGCAATGGAGATGGCCACGGAGGCGCCCGCCAGGGGGAGAAACTCGCCCCAGCTGAACTGTTCGGCCATCTCGAGGGCTTCTTCCGGATTGAGAAGGCCTGCAAAACGGCTGTTCCATGGGGTGCCCAAGAGGCCAATCAGGACGGAAGGCACCGCCAGCACCGCCAAGGGGGCAGCCATCGGCCAGGCCGATTCGTGCACGCTGCCGCCATGGGCGTGGTGCTCGGAAGGATCCTTGCCAGCGGCGGTCAGCAGCTGGGCCTGCATGGCGGTGTCATTGCCGCGGAATTCCCCTTCAAAGGTGAGGAAGTAGAGCCGGAACATGTAGAAGGCCGTCATCCCCGCCGTCAGGAAGCCCACTGCCCAGAGCAGTGGGTAGCTGTTGAAGGCCTGACCAAGAATTTCGTCCTTGCTCCAGAAGCCGGCCAGGGGCGGAATGCCACTGATGGCGATGCAGCCGATGAAGAAGGTGATCGAGGTGACGGGCATCTTTTTGCGCAGGCCGCCCATCAGGCGCATGTCCTGGGCAAGAACGGGCTCGTGGCCCACCACCTCCTCCATGGCGTGGATGACGGAGCCTGATCCCAGAAACAACATTGCCTTGAAGAAGGCATGGGTCACCAGGTGGAAGATGCCGGCGACCGGGGCACCGCAACCCATCGCCAGCATCATGTAGCCGAGCTGGGAGACGGTGCTGTAGGCCAGACCCTTCTTGAGGTCCATCTGGGTGAGGGCGATGGAAGCCCCCAGGAAGCAGGTGATCGTGCCAACGACGGCGATCACGGTTTGAACGATGGGGAACTGGGCGTAGAGGGGATCAAGGCGGGCCACCAGGAACACCCCTGCGGCCACCATCGTTGCGGCGTGAATCAGCGCTGAAATCGGCGTCGGGCCCTCCATGGCATCGGGCAGCCAAACGTGGAGAGGGAACTGGGCCGACTTGGCCATCGGACCCATGAACACCAGCAGGCAGAGCAGCAGCGCTGCCCATGGGGCCACCGTTCCGGCGGCCAGGCCGTTCTGCAGACCATCGGCGATCCCCTGGAAATCGAAGCTTCCGGTGGCCCAGAACAGGCCAAGGATGCCCAGCAGCAGACCGAAGTCACCAACCCGGTTCACCACAAAAGCCTTTTGAGCGGCGTGGGCGGCACCGTCGCGGTCGTACCAGAAGCCCACCAGCAGGTAGGAGCACATGCCCACCAGCTCCCAGAAGACGTAGATCTCCAGAAGATTGGGGCTGATGATCAGACCCAGCATGGAGCTGCTGAACAGCGCCAGGTACGTGAAAAAGCGCACATAGCCTTTGTCATGGGCCATGTAGCCGTGGGAATACACCAGCACTAGCAGGGCGATGGTGGTGACCAGCGCCAGCATCACCGCCCCGAGTGGATCCACCACGTAGCCCATCGGCAAAACGAAGTTGCCTGCGCTGGCCCATACGAACAGATGCTCAACGGGCGGGGCGCCATTGAGCTGGTTGAACAGGATGCTGTAGCTGAGGGCCGCAGCTGCGCCAACGCAGGAGATCAACAGCAGCGCAACGGGTTTGCGCAACCGATTGATCGTGCGGTTGAAGCTGATCAATCCCAACCCGGTCAGCACTGCGCCGAACAGGGGCAGAACCGGAATGAGCCAGGCGAGTTCCTCGGCCGAGGGCATCCGCAAAAAGGAGGTTGAAGCGAGTGTAGGCAGCTCAGCCCAGCAGGTTCTGGAGTGCTGAATTGCGCATCAACTCGGCAGCCGTCGGAATGAAGCGATGGGCCCACCAGAACACGCCGACGGCGATGGTGATGCCCAGTTGCGCCGGTCGAACGAATTCCTGCCACTGCAACTGCTGGCGTCCATCCAGCACCGCTGCGAAAGGCACGATCGAGGTGCTGGCCTTGAGCTCGTCAAAGGCTTCGCCGAAGCGGGCCTTCAGGCGCCGGTCGCCATGCCAGACGGCGAAGAGGTGATGGCCGATCAGGCCCACGCAGGTCACCAGCATGAAGCTGCTGCCGATCCAGAGGGCGTGGGTGAGGCACCAGAGGATTTGCCCGATGGCCTGGGGATGGCGGCTGATGCGGATGATCCCCGCGGCGTAAAGACGCACCTGCGGTTTCAGCACCGCCGGGATCTCCAGCAGGTTGTAGGTGGCTGGATAGAGGAAGAGAAAACTGATGGCGGTTCCGATCCACACGAGTGGAATCACCCCAGGCACGCCCTGGAGATTCCACAGCCGCACCCCGTCGTAACGATGGGCCAGGAACCATCCGATCACCACCACGGCCGAGGGAATGCTGGCTGCCGCGAAGATCAGGCGCCAGGCCCGTGCTCCGATCAAGGCTTCAGCCCGGCTGCGCAGTGCAGCCCCACCGCTGTGAATCACTGCAAACAGGATTAGCAGCACCAGCATCACGACGCTGCTGTGGTGGGTGGAGGCCATGGCGGCTGCGTTGGAAGGGCGTGATTCTGGCTGTCGGACGTGGCGGTCCTAAATTTCCAGTGTTCCTCCGGGTGTTCCGCGGTGGCCGATCTGCCGTTCACCCTCGACCAGCTGCGGATCCTTCGCGCGATTGTCAGTGAGGGCAGCTTCAAGAAAGCCGCCGACAGTCTCTACGTCACCCAGCCCGCCGTCAGCCTTCAGATCCAGAACCTGGAGAAGCAGCTGGAGGTGTCGCTGTTTGATCGCGGCGGGCGTAAGGCGCAGCTCACTGAAGCTGGCCATCTGCTGCTGAGTTACTGCGACCGGATCCTGAGCCAGTGCCACGAAGCCTGTCGGGCTCTGGATGATCTCCACAACCTCAAAGGTGGATCCCTGATCGTGGGGGCAAGCCAGACCACCGGCACCTACCTGATGCCCCGGATGATCGGTCTGTTCCGCCAGAAATATCCTGACGTCTCCGTGCAGCTCCAGGTCCACAGCACCAGACGCACGGGCTGGAGTGTGGCCAACGGTCAGATCGACCTGGCGATCATCGGTGGTGAATTGCCGGCGGAACTCAATGAACTGCTGCAGGTGGTGCCCTACGCCAGTGATGAGCTGGCGCTGGTGCTGCCGGTGAAGCACCCCTTGGCCCGACTGGCTGAACTCACCAAGGAAGACCTGTATCGCCTGGGCTTTGTCTGCCTCGATGCGCAATCCACCACCCGGAAGATGGTCGACCAGCTTCTGGCGCGTTCCGGCCTCGATGTGCAGCGCCTGCGCATCGATATGGAGCTGAATTCGCTGGAAGCCATTAAAAATGCTGTTCAGGCGGGCCTGGGCGCTGCCTTTGTTCCCGTGGTGTCGATCGAGAGAGAGTTGTCGGCGGGAACGATTCACCGGCCCCAGGTGGCTGATCTGCAGGTGCGGCGCCAGCTCAAGCTGATCACCCATCCCGCCCGCTACTGCTCACGCGCCTCGGTGGCGTTCCGCAATGACGTTCTGCCCGTCTTTGCCAGCGCTGACAGCCCGATTCGTCAGGCAGCGAAGGTCGTGCCTGAAGCGATCGGGGAGCAACTGGTTCAGAACTGATCGGCCTCGGGTGTCACGCCCACAGCGTCATCTGCCACGCCTCGGGTGAGGAATTTGTTCTCACTGATATCGGTTTGGTAGACGCAGCGCACCACGGGCTTGTCCCGGACGGAGCCGATGTAGGCAAAAGTGTTCATCCGCTGTTTGCACTCACGCTCCTGCTCGGCGGTGATGGCCCCCTCCTTGCGCAGCACCGACCAGTTCTCCCGACGGATCACACAACCCGGTTGCAGGGTTGGCTGGGTCACAAAGCTGCTGGAGGGGTTGAGCGTCGTGTACATCTCGATGTCCATGACGAAGGCGCTCGCCCCCCACTGGCGGCAGAACTCCGGGTCGGGAACGGCCATGTCCAGTTGCTGGGAGCTGGCGATGTTTCCCTGGTCGCCCGTGGTGGTGCTGGTGACAGCGCTGCCGATGCCGATTCCCACCACGAGAACTCCTGCCAAGACGGCCACGGTGAGGGTGCTGAATTGAAAGCCGCCCTGGCCACCTCCTCCACCTTGTGGGGGGCCGGGAGGACGGCCGTATCCGCCACGGGGAGGAGCGTCGTAACGATCCCGCTCACCGCGGTCGTAGCGGCCATCACGCGGTCGGCGGCTGCCGCGGTCGTAGCGCGAGCCGGTCACAACAGTTCTGGGGTGCGGGGCAGGCCCATGGAGAAATTCTGCACGCGGCCATCCGGGTTGTAGCTGAGTTCTCCGGCCTGGAGCAGTTGCCGGATGAATCCCTCCAGGTCTGTACCAATGCGGCGCAGGGTGTAGTCACTCAGTTCGCCACCGGCTGCGGCATCCACCAGTTCCTTGAAGCGTCCCTGCACCTTGGCGAGGCTGGCGGCATCCCAGAGAAATTCGTTGTCGGGATCCAGATCTAAGGTCAATTGGTCATCCGAAGGAACCAGATCCTCCTCTTGAAGTGCAGCTGTGAACAGGTGCACGTGGCGGGTGGTGCACTTGAGAAGGGTGTCAGCCAAGACGCGCCCACGGGAAAGCTGACACGACTTTAAGAAGCGAACGGGGGTCAAGCCCTTTTAAGGTTGGTTTAACTTTCGAGACGGCCGCATGCGCGTCGCTATTGCCGGAGCTGGTCTTGCTGGACTTTCCTGTGCCAAATATCTGGCGGATGCCGGCCACACCCCCATCGTTGTGGAAGCCAGGGATGTTCTCGGCGGCAAGGTGGCGGCCTGGAAGGACGAGGACGGCGATTGGTATGAAACCGGTCTGCACATCTTCTTCGGGGCTTACCCGAACATGCTGCAGTTGTTCCAGGAGCTGAACATCGAAGACCGGCTGCAGTGGAAGAGCCATTCGATGATTTTCAACCAGCAGGACGAACCAGGCACCTACAGCCGCTTTGATTTCCCTGACCTGCCGGCACCGGTGAACGGTGTGGCGGCGATTCTGGGCAACAACGACATGCTCACCTGGCCGGAGAAGATCAGCTTCGGCCTGGGACTGGTCCCCGCCATGCTCCGGGGTCAGGGGTATGTCGAGGAGTGCGACAAATACTCCTGGACCGAGTGGCTGCGGGTCCACAACATTCCCGAACGGGTGAACGATGAAGTGTTCTTGGCGATGAGCAAGGCGCTGAATTTCATCGATCCCGATGAGATCTCCGCCACCGTGGTGCTCACGGCCCTGAACCGCTTCCTGCAGGAGAAGAACGGCTCCAAGATGGCGTTCCTGGATGGTGCACCGCCGGAGCGCCTCTGCCAGCCGGTGGTTGAGCACATCGAATCACTGGGTGGTGAAGTGCACCTCGACAGCCCCCTGCGTGAGATCAAGCTCAATGCCGATGGTTCGGTAGCGGCTTTCCATATAGGTGGCGTGAAGGGCAAGGAGAGCTTCGACCTCACCGCTGATGCCTACGTCAGTGCCTTGCCGGTGGATCCCTTCAAGCTGCTGCTGCCTGAGCCCTGGAAGCAGATGGAGGTGTTCCAGAAGCTGGATGGTCTCCGGGGTGTCCCTGTGATCAACCTGCATCTCTGGTTCGATCGCAAGCTCACTGACATTGACCATCTGCTGTTCAGCCGCTCCCCCCTGCTCAGCGTGTATGCCGATATGAGCATCACTTGCAAGGAGTACGAAGACCCCGACAAGTCGATGCTTGAGCTGGTTTTTGCTCCTGCCAAAGACTGGATCGGCCGTCCCGATGAGGAGATCATCGAGGCCACCATGGGTGAGCTCAAGAAGCTGTTCCCGATGCACTTCAGTGGCGACAACCCCGCCACCCTGCGCAAATACAAGGTCGTGAAGACGCCCTTGTCCGTCTACAAGACGACCCCCGGTTGCCAGGAGCTGCGTCCGGATCAAACCACCCCGATCAAGAACTTCTTCCTCGCGGGCGACTACACGATGCAGCGCTATCTCGCCTCGATGGAGGGTGCTGTTCTCAGCGGCAAGCTCTGCGCCGGCGCAGTGGACCGCAAGACAGGTCAACTGGCATCATCGACCTCTTCCAGTGAGCCTGTGACGGCCTGAGCCATGCCCCTCGCCTCCCCGGATCTCGACGCAGCCTTTGAGGCCTGCCGTCGGGAGACCGCCGAGTGGGCCAAGACGTTCTATATCGGCACCTTGCTTCTCCCTCCGGAGAAGCGGCGTGCCATTTGGGCGATCTATGTGTGGTGCCGGCGCACGGATGAGTTGATGGACAGCCCGGAGGCCCAGGCGCGTCCGGTGGAGGAGCTTGCAGAGCGGCTCGACCGTTGGGAAGAGAAGACCCGTGCTCTTTTTGAGGGTCGGGTGGAGGACGACCTGGATGCGGTGATGGTCGACACCCTGGAGCGCTTCCCCCAGGGCATTCAGCCTTACCTCGACATGATCGAGGGCCAGCGGATGGACCTCACCTGGACCCGCTACCCCCGCTTTGAAGACCTCAAGCTCTATTGCTATCGCGTGGCAGGCACCGTTGGTCTGATGACCCAGGGAGTGATGGGCGTCGACCAGGCCTACACCTCAGCCCCCTGGAGCGACTGTCCGGACACCTCCGATGCCGCCGTCGCCCTGGGGATCGCCAACCAACTCACCAACATCCTTCGGGATGTTGGGGAAGATCGGGGCCGTGGTCGTATTTATCTGCCCCAGGAAGATCTCGAGCGTTTCGGCTATTCCGAGGAAGAGCTGATGGCTGGAACCCTCAACAACGCCTGGCGTGCGCTGATGCGCTTTCAGCTGGAGCGGGCTCGCGATTGGTTTGCTCGCTCCGAAGCCGGAGTCCGATGGTTGTCCGCCGATGCGCGCTGGCCGGTGTGGACGTCGTTGCGGCTGTACCGCGGCATTCTGGATGAAATTGAACGGGTCAATTACGACGTGTTCAATCACCGTGCCTATGTGGCCAAGGTCAACAAGCTGCTTGATCTGCCCCGTTCATTCCTGTTGGCTCAGTCACATTAAAAACCCCTGCCGGGATGACCGGCAGGGGTGGAGTTGATCTTCTTTTTCCCTCGATCAGATCAGCGACGGATCAAACCGCCGTCTTCTGGTTGGCCAGCAGATCCTTGAGCTTGGACAGTTCGCCGGCCCAGCGGGGGTCAGGGGCGCCTTCGCTCTTCGCATCGCTGTGGACCACCTTGTTCACAGCCTTGCGGGCCACTTGAGGTTGGCCGGCTGCATTGGGAGCTCCACGACGGTTGCCGCCAGCATTGTTGTCGCGACGCTCGGAGCGCTCGACCCGTAGGGCACTGCCACCGAACTCCTTGCCGTTGAGAGCTTCGATCACGGCGTCGGCCAGTTTCGGATCGTCCACGTTGGCGAAGCCGAAACCGCGGCATGCACCGGTTTCGCGGTCGAGAACCGATTTGAACCGAATCCCTTCTCCCACCGACTTGAGCAGAGCCACCAGCTCCTGTTCTTCAAAGGTCTGCGGCAGGTTGCCGATTTACAGGCGGATGCTCATGAAGGAAAGGAAATGCGATCTGTCGGTGTCTGACCGTCATCATTGACACCAGGAAAGTTAATCACAGAGCCTCGCTTTCACGGTGCAAGAAATGTTGGGCCTCCTTCAGTGCCTCGCTTGGGGTCTGGATGCGTTCAAAGGCATATTCCAGCTTCAGATGATGCAGCAGACGTCCGAGACGGGGACCGGGTTCGATCTCCAGGGCCGTCAGCAGGCCATTGCCGTCGACCGGGGTTCTGGGGTGGAACAGAGGGTCCTCGGCGTTGCGCCATCGACGCAGCCAGATTTCTTTTTCGGGCATGGGTAGTTGCAGGGCCAGGGCGGGGAGATCCCCCTCGAGCTCCTCATGCAATTGCAGTCGATCGCTCTCGGGTAACGCGCCCGGTGCCTGGCCGGTGCGTTGCTGCCAGCTCCGCAGCCGTTTGCAGCGCTGGCGCAGGGCGCGACTGGCGCGGAGTTGGCTGAGACCCTCATCGCTCACCAGGGCCGTCAGCCGCGCCAAGGGCACTGCTGCTGAGGCTTCCTCGCTGGTCAGGCCATCGATGTTGCCGGGCGTGGGAGGTTGCCCTCCGGCCGCCCAGGGATGCAGCAACGGCAGGCTTGTGAGGGCTGCCATCGCGGCGTCAGCGTGTTTGCCCCGCACCAGGCGCTGCAGCTCCGCCAGGATTCGCTCCGGTGCCGCTTCCGGAAGCCGTGCGGCGTGGCGCTCAATCCACGCCATGGTCTGGCTGGAGATGGTGAGAGGGATTTCCGCCATCAGCCGCAATCCCCGCAGCAACCGCAGCGGGTCGTCGATGAGGTTGGCTTCCGAGACGGCAGTCAGGTAGCCCTGCTGGAGATCGCTCAGTCCCCCTGTGGGGTCCCACAGCTCTCCCCAGGGCTGGAGCGACACGGCGATGGCATTGAGCCGGTAATCGCGCCGCCAGAGGTCGTCTTCGATGCGGTCTCCGTCCTGTCGGGCGATGTCGACCGTCCAGCCCCCAAGCACCAGCCGAGCAATGCTCCGTTTCGCGTCCAGCACCACACAAGTGCCATGCAGCTCCTGGGCCAGGGCCTGGGTCAGAGCGATGGCATCGGATGGGACCACCAGGTCAAGATCCGGCTGCTCCTGGAGACGGTCCAGCAAGCCATCCCGCACGGCGCCACCCACCAGCGCCGTGCCCTCCGGAAGCCGTGCCAGGGGGAGAGGCCACTGGGCTGGAGCCAGTCGCTCTCGCAGCTGGTCAAGCAATGCGTTGCCGGAGCCTTGGGCCATCAGAATGGGGGGAGTGAACGGCCTTGGGAGGCATGTGCATCTGCGTGGATTGCAGCTGGGTCGACCGTTGTCAGGCCTATCACGCAGTTGAGCGTCAGCATGGTGTTCCGCATCTAGCCCAGGCCCCGGATTTTGAGCCAGACGCGCCCCGTATCCACGTGTCGGTGATGGATCTCCCCGATGGAAAGGCCGGGATTGAGTGGGATGTGCGCTCCTGCTCCAGCTTCAAGGCGGATCCAGGCCGGTGGCAGCGTTGCCGTCCTGGACAGGAGCTGCCCCGATGACGGCTCCACCGCTGCTGCTCGCCTTGCACAGCTGTTCCGACTGCTTTGGCATGGCGCTGCTGGATCCTCAGCAGCCTGGGGCAGAGCCTTTGGTGCAGGCTCATCCGGATGGCCGGGGCCTCTCCAACAGCTTGATTTCGCGGATTCAGGGGCTCCTCCCGCCCGAGCGTTGGCCCCAGTTGCAGGGCCTTGCCGTCGCGACGGGACCCGGCGGCTTCACCGGCACCCGCCTCACGGTGGTGATGGCCCGCACCCTTGCGCAACAGCTGGATTGCCCCCTGCTGGGGGTGAGCAGCTATGCCCTGATGGCTCCACGCCTGGAGCTGCAACTGCCCCAATCCATGCAGGGGGAACCGTTTTGGATCACCCAGGAGTTGCCGCGCCGGGGGGTGGTGGGTGGTCAGTACCGGATCACGGCCGGGCAGGTGCACGAACTCAGCCTGCCGACCTTGCTGCCTCAGGGGGCATCACCCAAGCCCGCTGTTGAGGTGCAGCTGGATGTGGAAGCGGATGTGGCGCGGCTCCTGCAGCTGTTGCAGCGCAGCCATGCCGTCGGGGCTGCGATGCCCTGGGCTGAGGTGCTGCCGATTTACCCCACCTCACCTGTTGGACAGGTCTAATGGCGGGCGTGCGTACAGGGCTACTGCTGGGAGCTGGTCTGATGGTCTGGCTGTTGGGCCCCGGCCCGCTGTCGCCCTATCGGCGGGCTCTGTTGGATCGCAGCCCGCCCCAGCTGGTGCTGGTGCTCGGGGGAGATGTGGATCGGGAACGAATGGGTGCCCGGTTGGCGCGTCAGCTCGACCTACCCCTGCTGGTGAGCGGCGGCAGCAACCGTGAGTACGCCGAATGGATGCTCAGTGAGGAGCGCTTCAATCCCGACCGCGTCACCCTGGATTACCGGGCCCGTGACACCCTCAGCAATTTCACGTCTGTGGTGGATGAGCTGCAGGCGGATGGTGTTCGCCACGTGCTGTTGGTGACCAGCGAAGACCACCTGCCCCGCTCCATGGCGGTGGGCCAGGTGGTGGCCGGCAGCCGCGGAATTCAGCTCACCGGCGTTCCCGTGGCCTGCCGCGAGGACTGCACCCAGGAGGGACGCCTCAAGCAATGGAGTGATTGGCTTCGTGCGGTGGCGTGGGTGATGACCGGTCGCGACCTCAGGGATGCTGCGGACCCTGATCCAGCAGAGCGTTGATGCGTTCCTGCAGCAGAGCGGTGGTGGCATCCAGATCAGGCCTGCGGCGACTGGCTGGGGCTGGAATGGGGTCGCCGATGCGCAGCTGAATCGGCACAAGGCGCGGCCAGCTGCGCCCGCTGCCCAAGGCGCGGTGGCTGTTGCAGATGGCCACCGGCAGCAGCGGGGCTCCCGTGCGAGCCGCTAGCAGGGCTGCTCCGGGGAGTGGGTTGTTGATCCGGCCGTCGTTCTGTCGGGTGCCGTCCAGAAACACCCCCGTTGCCCAGCCTTCTTCAAGGCGAGTCGTGGCGGTGCGGATCGCTTCGCGATCGCTGGCACCCCGCCGCACGGGGTAAGCACCACAGGCCCGGATCAAGCGCCCCAGCAGCGGAATGCTGAACAGTTCCGCCTTGGCCATGAAGGCCACGGGGCGCCCCAGGGCATGGCCCAGGAGGGGCGGATCCAGGTGCGAGCCATGGTTGGCCACCACCACAAGGGGCCCTTGCATGGGCACTCGGTTGTTGCCGGAGGTCGATCCGCGGAACAGCAAGCGGAAGACCGGGAACACCAGCAGGCTGCTGACCAGCCGGTAGGTGAGGCTCGGCTTGGGGGTGCGGACGAGGCTGGACTGACTCACTGTCCGAGGTCTCCAGCCCCGGAGATCTGGGCGGTGGTGATCCCACTCATGCTGCGTTTGGCCAGGCCGCTGAGCACGTTGCCCGGACCGATTTCCACCAGGGTGTCCACACCGCTGTCGGTCATCGTCGCCATGGTTTCGCGCCAGCGCACACCGGTGGTCATCTGCTGCTTCAGGCGCTGTTTGAGCTCGTCCGCACTGGTGCTGGCGCTGGCGGCGCTGTTGCTGAGTACTGGTACGCGGGCATCCAGGAAGGGCACGTTGTCCAGCTTGGCGGCGAAGCGCTCAGCCGCCTCCGCCATGAACGGGGAGTGGAAGGCTCCAGAGACGGCCAGGGGGATGGCGCGTTTGCATTTCAGGGCTCCACTCACGCTTTCCACGGCCTCTGGAGAGCCAGAGATCACCACCTGCGCATCGCTGTTGTCGTTGGCGATACTGACCCCGTCCGTGGCGGCCACCAGATCTTCCAGCTGAGCGCGATCGAAGCCGATCACGGCCGTCATGGCGCCGCCCCCGGCGTTCGCCATCAGTTCTGAGCGGGTTTTCATCAGCTGTAGACCGGTCTCCAGCCCAAACACCCCTGCGCTGTACAGAGCAACTAGCTCGCCCAGGCTGTGGCCGGCCACCAGCGCAGGCTCGCGGCCCTGCTGCTGAAGGTTGTCGGCCAGCACCGATTCGATCACGAACAGGGCGGGCTGGGTGTTGCGGGTGTCGTTGAGGTCATCCAGGCCATCACCACCGCCGCTTTCCCCTTGGCAGATCGCCAGCAGATCGCGCCCCAGCAGCTCTGAGGCCATGGCGAAACGCTCACGGCAGCCTTCGATGCTGAGCAGCGCTTCTGCCATGCCCACCTTTTGAGAGCCCTGACCGGGAAAGACCCAGGCGATCGCCATTGCTGTGTTCTGCAGACCGTGCCGGAGATTAGGCGGGCCCGCTCCAGCGGAAGAGGGCTGCACCCCAGCTCAATCCCGCTCCGAATCCACTGCTGGCGATGCGGTGGCCGGGTTGGATGCGTCCATCGCGCACGGCTTCATCCAGCATCAGGGGAATGGTGGCTGCCGAGGTGTTGCCGTAGTGGGCCAGGTTGCTGAGCACTTTTTCGGAGGGCACCGAGAAGCGATCCGCCACGGCATCAAGGATGCGCTGATTGGCTTGATGCAGCAGCAGCCAATCCAGGCAATCTGCGGCAACACCACCCTGTGCAAGAAGCTTTTCGAGAATTGCCGGCACCTCGCGCACCGCGAATTTGTAGACCTCCTGCCCGTTCATCTGGATGGGGTCGAAGCCGCCACACTGATGGCTGGCATCCCCCACCAGGGGCTGGCGCTGGTTCACCTGGGGCAGCTGGAGTACCTCGCCGCGGCTGCCATCGGAGCGCAACAGAAATCCGTCGAGATCGTCCTGGCCGTTCTCTGAGGCCTCCAGCACGACGGCACCGGCCGCGTCACCGAAGAGAACGCAGGAGCGGCGATCGTCCCAGTTCACCCAGCGGCTGAGTTGATCGGCTCCCACCACGAGGATGCGGCGCATCGCCCCGCTGCGCAGATACTGGGCGGCGGTCACAACGGCGAAGAGAAAGCCGCTGCAGGCAGCGGTGAGATCAAAGGCCGCGGCATGGGTGGCGCCGAGGCGCGCCTGTAGCCGTGGAGCCGAACCGAACAGGTCGTCTGGGGTGGAGGTGGCCAACAAGATCAGATCGAGGCTGTCGGCCGACCAATCGGCCATCTCCAAGGCCCGTTCCGCCGCCAACCCGCTCAGTTCCGCCAGGGATTCGTCGCTGTTGACCACCCGTCGCGCGGCAATGCCTGTGCGACTGCGGATCCATTCGTCACTCGTCTCAACCCGCTGGCTCAGCTCTGCGTTGCTGATCGAGCGGCTGGGCGTCGCGCTGCCAGACCCTCGGAACAACACCCCCCTGGTTGTGCTGAGCGGCTCGACCAAGACGGAGGTTGATTGACGTCGCGTCAGTCAATCACAACCCTGTTGCAGCGTTGCGAGATCCTCCATAACCCCATGGCTGGCTGCGGAGTGGGCAATGCGCAGGGCACTGACCACCGAGAGGGCCTTGCTGCTGCCGTGGCCGATCACGGAAATGCCGTTTACGCCCAGAAGCAGGGCACCACCGTGTTCGGCATGGTCGAGCCGCTTCTTGATGCGCTTCAGGTTGCTGCGCAGAAACGCTGATCCCACCTTGCCGCGTCGCCCTCGGGGCAGCTCCGCCCGCAGCACCCCCAGCAGAACACTGCCGACGGACTCCAGGAATTTCAGCAGCACATTTCCGGTGAATCCATCGCAGACCACCACATCGAAGTCGCCCGAAAGCACATCCCGGCCTTCGCAGTTGCCGGCGAAGTGGAGCCTGGATTCGTCCCGCAGCAATTCGTGGGTCTTCAAGGAGAGATCGTTCCCCTTGCACTCCTCCTCGCCAATGTTCAGCAGGCCGATGCGTGGCCGTTTCACCTGCAGCACATCCCGGCTGTAGATGTTCCCCAGCAGGGCGAACTGGTGCAAGTAGGTGGGCTTGCAGTCCATGTTGGCGCCCACATCGAGCACCAACACCGGCTTGCCTGGATCCTTGGTGGGGAACAGGGCGCCGATGGCGGGGCGGTCGATGCCCTTCAGCCGTCCCAGCCGAAAAATCGCCGAGGCCATCACCGCCCCGGAATTGCCGGCGGAGTACACCGCCTCGGCCTCGCCTTTCTTCACGAGGTCCATGGCCACATTGATGCTGGCGTCCCGTTTGCGCCGCACCGCCGTGGCTTCGTCATCCATGCCGATGGAGGGCCCACTGGCCACCAGGTCCAGATGTCCTGCCGCACGCGCACTTTCCAAGGCTTCGCGTAGCCCGAGGCTGGTGGCGGCAGCCATCACCCGGTCGATCTCCCCCACGAAGCGGATCTTCAGCGGCAGCCGGTCAATGGCGTCCAGGCATCCCTCCAGGATCGGCCCCGGCGCATGGTCACCGCCCATGCCATCCACGGCCACCCAGAGGCGCTCTGCATCGTCGATCTCATCGGCATCAGTGCCCCCTTGCAGCCAGCGCAGGGGATCAAACCCCAGCGGTTGGAGCACGCTGCTGGCCACCGTGCCTGCTCCGGAGACAACGGTTTCCGCCACGTTGCCGGCCATCGAACCCGCGGCCGTTGCTGAGCTGGCAGCTCCATCAACGATGGTTGTGACGGCGGCATTGCGCCGATACCAAATCACCAGGCGACGGATCGCCCGAGGACGGTTTGTTTTATGCCGCGGCTGAGGGGCCGGGGTGGGATCAGGGTCCTTCGGAGGCAACGGAATCGACGATGCGCTGGAACAGGTAGCCGGTGCCCCGAGCTGTAAGGATCAACTCGGGATTGGCAGGATCATCCTCCAATTTGGAGCGCAGACGGGAGATATGAACATCCACCACCCGGGTGTCCACATGGCGCTCCGGGGTGTAGCCCCACACCTCTTTGAGGATTTCGCCGCGGTTGAACGGCTCGCCGGAACGGCTCACCAGCAGTTCCAACAGGCTGAATTCCATCCCCGTTAGGCGGATGCGTTCATCGCCGCGGAACACCTGGCGTTTGTTGGTGTCGATGCGCAGGTCGCTGACCTGGATGACGCCGGAGTTGGGAATGCCCGCCACCTGCTCCTTCTCGACCCGGCGCAGCACGCAGCGGATGCGGGCTTCCAGCTCCTTCGGGCTGAAGGGCTTCACCACATAGTCATCGGCACCGAGCTCAAGCCCGGTGATGCGGTCAGCCACATCGCCGAGGGCCGTCAGCATCACGATGGGAACGTCGGATTCCTTGCGCAGCTCCTGGCAGACGCCATAGCCGTCCAGCTTTGGCATCATCACGTCCAGCACCACCAGATCGGGCGTGCAGGTGGGGAACAATTCCAGGGCTTCGGTGCCGTCGCAGGCGGTTACGACGTTGTATCCGATCATGGATAGACGGGTTTCCAGGATCCGTCGGATTGATGCCTCGTCGTCGACCACGAGGATCGTTTCCTTGGTGGGAGCCGTGGCCGTCATGGGCACCGAGGCGTTAGTCACTTCTCGCCACAAATAAAAGGGCAGCCCCCCGGTCTGTTCATTCAACGGCAACTTTCTTCACAGTTCGCAGTGCCCAAATCCACCGCTGTTTTCATCTGTCAGGTCTGTGGAGCCCGTGCCCGACAGTTTTTCGGCCGTTGCCCGGAGTGCGGCAGCTGGAATTCGCTGGTGGAGCAATCCCAGCCCGCCGACGATGGCCGTCGCCGCCGCAGTGCTCCGGATCCGGAGCAGGCCGCTGCCCCGCGACGGTCCACGGCCATGGCCTCGCTGGAGGATCAGCCGCTGCAGCGGCTGGCGACAGGGTCGGCGGAATTTGACCGCGTTCTGGGTGGGGGCCTGGTTCCCGGTTCGCTGGTGCTGGTGGGAGGTGATCCGGGCATCGGCAAGAGCACATTGCTGCTGCAGAGCGCCTCGGCCATGGCGGCCGGTGCATCCGTGCTCTATGTGAGTGCTGAGGAATCAGCTCAGCAGGTGAAGCTGCGGTGGCAGCGGCTTGCCGGGGGGGCATCGGAGCTGCAGTTGCTGGCCGAAACCGATCTGGAACTGGTGCTGGAGGAGCTGGAGGCCCTTCGCCCCGCTGTGGCGATCATCGACAGCATTCAGGCGTTGCATGACGCCAACCTCACCAGTGCGCCGGGGTCCGTCGGTCAGGTGCGTGAATGTGCGGCTGCCCTGCAACGGCTGGCGAAACGCCAGAACATCTCGTTGTTGTTGGTGGGCCACGTCACCAAAGAAGGCATGTTGGCCGGCCCGAAGGTGTTGGAACACCTCGTGGATGCGGTGCTCACCTTCGAGGGAGACCGCTTCGCCAGTCATCGCCTGCTGAGGGCCGTCAAGAACCGCTTCGGTGCCACCCATGAGTTGGGTTTGTTTGAGATGCAAAGCGGTGGCCTGGCCGAGGTGGGCAACCCCAGTGAGCTGTTCCTCAGCGATGCCCGCGCCTCCGGTGTCGCCACGATCGTGGCCTGTGAGGGCACGCGCTCGTTGGTGGTGGATCTGCAGGCCTTGGTGAACGTCACCAGCTATGCCAGTCCGCGACGCACGGCGACAGGGATCGGCACCAACCGTCTGCACCAGATTCTCGCGGTGCTGGAGAAGCACATGGGACTGCCGCTCTCCCGCTTCGACTGCTATCTGGCCGTGGCCGGTGGCCTGGAGGTGGAGGAGCCTGCGGCGGATCTGGGGGTCGCTGCAGCGGTAGTTGCCAGCTTCAGAGATCTCACCCTGCCTGCGGGCACGGTGTTGATCGGCGAGCTTGGTTTGGGGGGGCAGTTGCGCCCTGTGGGTCAGCTGGAGCTTCGGCTGCAGGAAGCGGCCCGGCTGGGCTTCCAGCGGGCCGTCGTCCCCCGGGGCAGTGGCCTGGGCGATCTGGCTTCGGGTTTGGATCTTGCTCTTCTGGAGGCCGACAGCGTCACCGAGGCCCTGGTGCTGGCGCTCGGTGATGCCGTGCAGCCCGACCAGGACTGATTCAGAAGTAAACGTCCACGTTGCTGCGGCCTGTGGACTTCAGCCAGTTCTCGATATCGAGATAACCGCCGGGATTGAGGCGCACGGCCTGGGTCCAGACGTCAGCGGCCTGGTCAAACCAGCGATCCGCTGCGTCCTGCTCACCGCCTTCCTCGGCGATGCGGCCCCACTTCTCGTAAATCAGCCCCATGTTCTTCAGGCAGGAGGGCTGGTTCTGGTTTTCCTCGAGCGCCTTGCGGTAGGTCTCGATCGCTCGCTCCTCCTCGCCGTTGGACATGTAGATGATGGCCATGTTCTTGAGGGTTTCGCTCCGGTCTGTGGAGTTCTCCTCGAGCTTCAGGGCCTCCTCGTAGTTCTCCAGCGCTTCGGCGTAGTCGCCATCGTTCTGGGCGGAGAGGCCATCCCGGTAATAGACGTAGGCCTCCTTGGAGCGGGCGTTGATCGGCAACAGCTTGACGATCAGGTCCGCCATCACCGTGAAGCTCTTGTCAATGAAGTTGTCGTTGCGGTTGCTGCGGGGCACGGCGCTCCGGCGGACGGACCCCCATCCTGACGGGACCGGAGCCCGACCTAGCCTGCTCGTAAAGATCCCTGTTGCGTAAACACCTGTGAGCCCTTCGGTTCAGACCGTCGTCCTGGATGTGGAAGGGATGAAATGCGGCGGTTGCGTCCGCGCTGTGGAAACCACTCTGCTGGATCAGCCCGGTGTTCAGCGCGCCGATGTGAATCTGGTCAGCCGCTCGGCCTGGCTCGATCTCACTGCCGGTGAGAGTGATGTGGATGGTGTCTTGAAAGCCCTGGCAGACAGAGGCTTTCCGGCCAAGGAGCGTTCCCTGGATGCCCCGATCGGAGCGGCGGCTGCCGGGCAGGCGCTGCCGGGCTGGTGGCAGCAATGGCGACAGCTGATGGTGGCCCTTGTGCTGCTGTTGCTGTCGGTGCTGGGGCATCTCAGCGAGGCCGGTCACCTGTCGCTTCCCTTGATCGGCAGCCTGCCTTTTCACGCCACGCTTGCAACGGTGGCTCTGCTGGGGCCGGGCGGTCCAATCCTGGTGGGCGGTGTTGCGGCCGCTCGCGCAGGGGCCCTCAGCATGGATTCCCTCGTGGGCCTGGGGGTGAGCAGTGCCTATGTGGCCAGCCTGGTGGCCTTGGTTTGGCCCCAGGTGGGTTGGCCCTGCTTTTTCAATGAACCGGTGATGTTGCTGGGGTTCGTTCTGCTGGGACGTTTCCTGGAGGAACGGGCCCGCTTTCGGACCGGTCAGGCCCTGCAGCAGCTGGCTGAGCTCCAGCCGGACACGGCGCGCCTGCTGTTGAGCGACGGGGCGATTCGTGAGGTGCGCGTTGGCGCTCTCAGGCCCGGTGAAACCGTGCAGCTGCTGGCCGGTGACCGCATTCCGGTGGATGGAGTGGTGCTTGAGGGGGCCTCGGCCGTTGATGTGTCCAGCCTCACCGGTGAGCCCCTGCCGCTGCAGGCGGAGCCCGGCACGGAGTTGTCCTCCGGCAGCCTCAATCTGGAGTCAACCCTGGTGCTGAAGGTCACCCGTGTCGGTGCCGAAACCGCCCTGGCCCGGATCATTCGTCTGGTGGAGCAGGCCCAGGCCCGTCGGGCTCCCATCCAGGGCCTGGCCGATCGTGTAGCAGGCCGTTTCTGTTACGGCGTGATCGGCTTGGCCCTCGCCACGTTTCTGTTCTGGTGGTTGTTCGGTGCCCAGCACTGGCCTGAGGTTCTGCAGGCGTCTGCACCTGGGATGCCCATGACCCATGCGATGTCCCATGGGATTGACCATGGCCATGGGATGCATCACGGCGGCTTGGGCAGTGGAGCCAGCACCCCGATGGGTCTGGCCCTGCAACTGTCAATCGCAGTGCTGGTGGTTGCCTGCCCCTGTGCCCTCGGTCTGGCTACCCCCACTGTGATCACGGTGGCCACCGGCTTGGCAGCACGGCGCGGCTGGCTGTTCCGCGGTGGTGATGTGATCGAAACCGCCGCCGGTTTGGAGCATGTGGTTTTCGACAAGACCGGCACCCTCACCTTGGGTCGTCCCCTCGTGACCGATGTGTACGGGGATGAACCGGACTCTTTGTTGCAGCTCGCGGCCAGCCTGGAGCAAAGCAGCCGCCATCCCTTGGCCTACGCCCTGCTGCAGGAGGCCCAGCGCCGGGAGCTCGCACTACTGAGCTGCGAGGACGTTCGCACTGTCTCCGGCATGGGCCTCAAGGGTCATGTGGACGGTGCATCGGCTCAGGTGCTTGTTGGCAAGCCCGATTGGTTGGAGGAGCAGGGTGTTGCCATCGCACCCGCCGCCCAGGACTGGCTCTCTGCCGCTGAAGGCTCGGTGGTGGCTGTGGCTGTGGGAGCTGTCCTGGTGGGCCTGGTCCAGATTGAGGATCAGCTGCGCCCGGATGTTGCCCCGGCGTTGCAACGCCTGCGTTCTCACGGTCTGGCGCTTTCGGTGTTCAGTGGTGATCGGCAGGCGGCTGTGCAGCGCCTTGGTCAGCAGCTGGGTTTTGCCGCCAAGGATCTGGGCTGGCAGATGCTGCCGGAGCAGAAGCTGCAGCGCCTCGAACAGCTGCGTCAGGCGGAGCGGGTGGCCATGGTGGGCGACGGCATCAACGATGCGCCGGCCCTGGCCGCGGCTGATCTTGGGATTGCCATTGGCACTGGAACCCAGATCGCGCAGGACTCCGCTGGTCTGGTGTTGCTCGGCGATCGGCTCGACAATCTCCCCGAAGCCCTCAGCCTGGCCCGCCGCACCCTGGTGAAGGTGAGGCAGAACCTGTTCTGGGCCTTCGGTTACAACCTGATTGTTCTTCCGGTGGCCGCCGGTGCCTTGCTCCCCAGCCATGGGGTGCTGCTGTCGCCCCCGTTGGCGGCGCTCTTAATGGCCTTGAGTTCGATCACGGTGGTGCTCAATGCCCTGGCGCTTCGCTTGCCATGAACGGTCGCTTCATTGTTCTGGAGGGCATCGATGGCTGCGGCAAGACCACGCAGATCCAGCATCTGGTCGAGTGGTTGCCCAACAGCGGTCTGATGCCGAAGGGTGCTGCTGTGGTCTGCACCCGTGAGCCGGGAGGCACTCCTCTGGGGCGTTCGATCCGGGAGCTCCTGCTGCACACGGCAGACCAGGAGGCACCAGCTCCCACTGCGGAACTGCTGCTTTACGCCGCCGATCGGGCGCAGCATGTTGAAACGTTGATCCGTCCTGCTCTTGAGCGCGGTGACTGGGTGATCAGCGATCGTTTCGCGGGATCGACCCTCGCCTATCAGGGCTATGGACGCGGTCTGGATCGGGACTTGATTCAGCGGCTCGAACAGATCGCCACCACGGGGCTTCAGCCCGATCTCACCCTCTGGCTGCGCCTTTCCGTGCAAGAGAGCCTGCGGCGCCGTCTCGGGGACAAGGAGGACCGCATCGAAGCCGAGGGCGCCGCATTTCTGGAGCGGGTCGCACAGGGTTTTGCCGAGTTGGCCCAGCAGCGCTCCTGGTGCGCCGTCGCTGCAGATCAGTCAGCCAGCGCCGTTCGTGCTGCTCTGGAACTTCAGCTTCAGGAGCATCTGGCTTGAGCGCGTTGTTTGGCGATCTGATCGGCCAGCCCCTCGCCGTTGATCTGCTTTCGGCGGCCCTGGCCCAGGGCCGTGTGGCCCCGGCCTATCTCTTTGCCGGCCCTGAAGGGGTGGGGCGTCAGTTGGCGGCGGTGCGTTTTCTGGAGGGACTGCTGGCCGATGGTCAGCCCTCGGCCCGGGAACGCCGACGCCTGCTGGAACGCAATCACCCCGACCTGCTCTGGGTGGAACCCACCTATCAGCATCAGGGCCGTTTGCTGACCCGCGCCGAAGCCGAGGAGGCGGGGCTCAGCCGCCGCACGCCGCCCCAGTTGCGCTTGGAGCAGATCCGCGACATCGGACGCTGTCTGGCACGGCAGCCGGTGGAGGCGAAGCGCGGGATGGTTGTGATTGAGGCTGCTGAGGCGATGGCGGAAGCTGCGGCCAATGCCCTGTTGAAAACGCTGGAGGAACCCGGCCATGGGCTGCTGATTCTGTTGACCTCAGCCCCCGAGCGGTTGCTCAGCACAATTCGCTCCCGCTGTCAGTTGATCCGTTTCCTTCGGCTCAACCCCGAGGCCATGGCTCAGGTGCTCGAGCGCACCGGTGCCACAGCTCAGGATGCCCCGGAACTTCTGGCCTTGGCTGCCGGGTCTCCAGGCGCCCTGATCGACCATCGGCGCAGCCTGGCTGGTCTGCCTGAGGAGTTGGTTCAGCGCCTCGATTCGCTTCCCGCCACTCCCATGGAGGCACTTGCGTTGGCACGCGATCTGTGCGAAGCCCTCGATGGCGAGCAGCAGCTGTGGTTGATTGGCTGGTGGCAACACCGGCTTTGGCGCTCCGGCAGTTCTGCCTTAAGCCTCAAGCGCTTGGACACACTGCGCGGCCAGCTGCTTTCGTTCGTTCAGCCGCGATTGGCCTGGGAGGTGGCGCTGCTCGATCTCACGGCATCCGTCTCCTAGGTGCACGAAGGCGATCAAGCCGAGGCTCGATCACCTTGCTGCTTGCGCTCTTCGCGTGCCATGGCCACCACGTCCTCCAGGCCATCCATCTGAGCGCTGGTGGGCAGTTCCAGGCAGTAGCCGGCTCCGTACACCGTTTTGATGAAGCGTGGCTTGCGCGGATCGGGCTCCAGCTTGGTGCGCAGGTGTCTGACGTGTACGCGAATGGTTTCGATGTCGTCATCGGGCTCGTAGCCCCACACCTCCTTGAGGATCAACGAGGGGGCCACGGTCTGACCGTGCCGCTGCAGCAGGCAATGAAGCAGTTCGAACTCCAGGTGCGTGAGCCGAACGGGTTGATCAAACCAGATGGCTTCAAAGCGCTCGGGCACCAGGGTGAGAGGCCCGTAGCTGAGGATCTCGTTGTGGTTGCTGGTTCCAACAGGAGCTCGGTCACTGCGACGCAGCAGGGCTTTGACCCTCACCTGAAGTTCATCCAGATCGAAGGGTTTGGTCAGGTAATCGTCGGCTCCGGAATTGAAACCGCTCACCTTGTCTTTGGTGCCGCCGAGAGCCGTGAGCATCAGGATCGGAATCCCAGCGGTGCGGTCGTCGCGCCGTAGGCGCTGACACAGGGTGAGGCCATCCACTTTGGGCAGCATCAGATCCAGCAGGATCAGATCCGGGGTGTATTGCAGTGCGAGGGCCTGACCTTTGATGCCATCGTCGGCGCGCTGCACATCGAAGCCGCTGTGCTCCAAATGGCCGCTAACCAGGTCGCGCATGTCCTGGTCATCTTCGATTAGCAGGATGCAGGGCTTCATCGGTTCGGCGGCAATTCGGCAGGAGAAATAACGAGCGCTTGTCTGTAGGGATTAACGCTGAACGGATTCTCTCAAGCTTTTCAACTGTCTGCAGATTTTCAACAAAGAGCTCGCCAGGGGCATTGTTTCGGCAAATCGCATGCAGGCACAGCGATCTGGGGGTTTTTTTGCTTGTCTTTCGCCGGTGGCTGTTTAGGAAGTCTTCCGCTTCGGGCAATCACCCGTCACGAAATTCCTCTGTTCGTCAATAAAAAAGCCACAGCGTGAGCTGTGGCTTTAAAGCTCCCCGGGCGGGATTCGAACCTGCGACCAATCGATTAACAGTCGACCGCTCTACCGCTGAGCTACCGAGGAATGAGACCCGAAGAACTTACCCCTCGAATGTGCCCCCCTGCAAGCGCCGTTGCAGTTCTGTTCCCCGGGTCCATGGTCCAATCCGACCGTCTTGCATGCGAGCGGCACCATCGGCGAAGGCCAATTCCCCAAGCCTGTGGGTGATCCACAGCGCCGTGATTGGCTTCACGGGGTCTTTGCAAAGCCGTTGCACGGTGGTCAGCACGGTTGCTTGGCTGCTGGGATCGAGCAGGGCGGTCGGTTCATCGAGCAGCAGAAGCCCGGCGTCACTGGCCAGGGCTCCGGCAATGGCCAGGCGTTGTTTCTGGCCGCCGCTGAGGCTGTGAATCGGCCGCTTCTCCAGTTGGGCGAGGCCAAGCTGGTTCAGCAGGCCGCGCACGGTGCTTAGGCGGTGCTGCTGGGGCCCTTCAGGGTCCATGCCCAACATCAAATCGCTGCCGCAACTGGGGAGCAGCAGCTGATGGTCTGGGTTCTGAAACACCAGGGCCGTTTTGCTGCGGCAGACGATGCGTCCGCTCTGGGGTTCGAGCAGTCCTGAAATCAGGCGGAACAGGGTGCTTTTGCCGCTGCCGTTGCTGCCCACCAGCATCCAGAGGCCTGGGCCAGGAATGACCAGGTTGCAACGGTTGAGGGCCTGCTGGCCGTTCGGCCAGCGGTGGCTGACGGCCTCAACGCTCAGTTCGGCGGTTGAGGTGTCAGGAATCAAAGGAAAAGCCGGGACGCTTGCTGCCACCCGCTGCCGAAGCTTTCTCATAAAGCTGAACGGCGAGAACCTCACTGACCAGCAGCGTTACTTTCTTGCCTTCCACTTTCTCGCAGGTGAGCTCCAGCAGCCGCGGTTGGCCGTTCTCGAGGGCCTGGCGGATCTGCTGATACAGCGCATCGGCATCTGCATGCTCCTTGCGCTGAACAGACACCGGGACAGGACTCATGCGCAGGGCCAGTTCGATGACGTACACAGCGTTGGAAAGAAGCGATGCGTCATCTTCGCGGAGGGACCGGCATCCCGTCGGTCTAAAAATGCGCATTTCTACTCATCCCCTTGAAAAGGGTGCGGGGAGCCGCCCCATTTCGGTGATCACCCCCTAGGCTCAGCCGTGTAACGGATCATGAAGCACCTCTCATGACGATCGCTGTAGGACGCGCGCCACAGCGGGGATGGTTTGACGT
>NZ_UCNR01000003.1:0-35960 GCF_900474045.1 Synechococcus sp. N19 | reverse complement strand
CTCTCGGCTCCCGCGCAAGCCAAAACCATAACACCACATCCCCCGAGGTCGCAATAGAGGCCCTTCAGGGCTGCACCAAAGCTTCTCCCCAGGGGAGGAAACGCGCCAAATGAGCCCATGAACCGGGCGCTAACACGGGAAAGCCGAGGTCGGCAACGTCTTGTCCTGCAGAGAGTCCCGCAGGATCCGCATCCAACCAGCGAATCGGACAACCCAGTTCATCCAGCACCAACCAAGCCGCCGCCAGATCCCAGATCTTGGGCGTGGCTTCCAGGGAAGCGATGGTCTGCCCCATCGCAACACTCACCAAATTGAGGCTGGCGACACCAAGCAGGCGGATCTTGCCGGGAAAACGCTGATCCGGTTTGCGCTGCAACACACGAATCGAGCGGCTGCACAGGGAAACGCAAGCACTGGTTACCAGAGCTCGGGTCTCTGAGGTCAATTGCTGATTGTTTCGAGTGGCACCCCGACCACGCAATGCGACAAAGCGTTGATTCAGCGCTGGCACATCCAGGAAAACCTCACTGGGACGGCCATCGACGAAACGGGCCACGGAAATCGCCCAATAAGGAATGCCCGCCGCAAAGTTTGTGGTCCCGTCCAAGGGGTCCACCACCCAGTAGGCCCTCGTGTTCGGAACTGTTTTAGATCCCTCTTCACTGAGGACGCCTTCACCGGGAGCGATGCTGGCCAACCCCTCCACCAGAGCGGCATCGCTCCAGCGATCACAGTCAGTAATTAAAGAACCATCGGGCTTCACATCGGAACTGATCTGACCAAAGTCCTGAAGCTGACGAGCACGGATGCGATCCAGCAACAGATGAACAGCGCCCAGTTGATCGTCACTGAGCACCGACGTCACCACAGAGGCTGAACAGGACTGCTCTCAGTTTGATCGACCGACGAACTATCGGTGGCCACCAACGGGCAAGCAGTCTTCAGCGGCGTGGGCTCAATTGGAATCGGTTGCGGATCGGATTCCGACTTGGTTCCCGAAAGTGAGGCAGCGTCGCAGGCGACTAGAGCATCCAAGCCCGTGCGGCGCTGAAGCGCTGCCAAATTGCGGTTGTAGTCAGTGATGGCACGTGCGTATTTCAGCTCTGCCTGGGTGAGATCACGTTGGCTATTGACAACCTCTCTTTGAACCCCAACTCCAGCTTGGACCCGCAGCTGAGAGAGCCGAAGAGATTCACGTGATGCCAAAACCTCAGTGGCTGTGGTCTCAAGACTCTGGATGGCGGCTCGCAGACCCAAAAAGCTGCTCTCCACCTGAAAACGGATCTGATCGCGAGTTCTCGCAAAATTGAGACGACTCTCCTCAGCAGCCTGCTTGGAGCGCTTGTATTCAGCACGAGCTCGCCCGCCGTCAAACAAGCGCCAACTCGCCGTAAGGGCCGTGCTGTTCTGAACTCCATAGGTGAAATCACCCATATCAATATTACTTAAAGATGTCTGGCCGTTTTGCCCTTCCGTGCGCGAAACCGAGGTTGAATTCACAAAGCGCACAACAGGTTGTACTGCCGCCAGAGACGCATTGGCTTGACTGTTATTAATGGAGATATCGAGGATGAGTTGATCAAGTTCTTCGCTGTAGTTGTAAGCAGCAACGATGCTTTCCTGAAGTGAGGGTTCCCATGAACCCATGGGTCGAGCGGGGGTCGCAGCGGTGGGAGTGACGTCCTGCGGAAGATCGAGCACCCTGGCCAAGTTGCGACGCTGTTCGTTCTGATCACGCAGATTGGTTGTCAAGATATTGCGGTCACGCGCAAGCTGGGTCTCTGCTTCCAGAACCTCCAGCTTTGTGTTGACACCTGCGTTGAAACGCGCGCGCGCATCGCGATAGCTGACCAATGAAGCCTTGACAGAATCCTGGCCAATACGCACACCCGCATCGGACTGCTGCAACGCGAAATAGGCCGTCTGCACCTCGAGACGAAGGTCACGAAGTGCAATTAAGTAAGCGTCGCCTGCTCGCTCGAAACGGTCTCGAGCAGCAGCGATCTGGGGAACGCGTGCGGGATTGATCAAATCCCAACTCACCTGCAATCGACCATTAACCCGCCACTCACGGCCATAAAACTCATTTTTTGGTTTTCCGGTCAGAGGATCTGGACTGACGAAATCTGGGTTCCGATAGGAATAAGAAGCGAAATATTCCGGGAGACCACTCGCAGATAGGTCGATGGTGGGATACCAGGCCGCAACAGCCGCTCGCAACGAAGACTTGGCCTGATCCACCTGAAAAGCTACGGCTTTGAGCTGGGGGCTATTGACTTCCGCCAGCTGAAGCGCTTCTTCAAGAGTGAGTGGACGCAGCTGGTGGATACGTACCTGAGAAGGCGAATCAGGGAGAGCCAGGCTGGGAGGAGCCGTTAAAGGGCGAAGCGGAGGCGGCAGAGCATCAACCGCAGGGGTGATCACAGACGGATCTGCCTTGGGACGTGCACCCTTCAGATCAATCGCATCCGAGAGGGTGGCTTGATCAACCAAGGCCGACTCAGCTTGAGGTGCGTCTTCGCTAAGCGCAGGGGGAACACCGGAAGAAATAACACCCGCTACGAGACAAACACCCGCGGTGATCCGGCGCACAGCAATCAAGGAATTTGATGGAGCTTAGGGACTTTTCCCTACGGCACCCAAAACTGAGTCCACGACGTCAGCCGCCCCATGAACGATCTGAATAGGGACCGGCAACTGCGCGGCAAGGACTTCCAGGGTCATGTCATCCAGAAAAACGGGCTCCCCTTGCCGCAACATCACCGATGGCAGCAGCAGCTCATCGCCCAGCTCTCGGCTTTGCAGGCCAGTGAGCAGATCCTGTCCCGTCAGTAATCCGGTCACGACTTGCTCCTGCCCCCAATAAGGACTCGGCAATCCGATCAGGTGAAACTCGACGCCATCAACAGCATTCAGCCGTTCAGCCACAGGCTGCAACGCCTGCGCCACGATCTGACCGACCACCCAGCTGCAACGACGAGGCTGAGGAACCGCGCTGGGCAAATCCTCAGTTGCGGCATCCAACGCTTCAAGGAAGGCACGGATGCTGCCCACGCCGTTTTCCTGCTGCGGGAGATCCTCGTAGTTGTCCCGGGGCGGCAAGGGCAACCCCGCCACCAAGTACCACTCATCGGAGAGCCAGGCGAAACGGGTGCCCAACACCTCCTGAAAGTGCTGCTGCATGGGTTCCACCTGAGCAATCACCCTGCGGGCGCAGTCCGGATCCACAGGAACCAGGCCATCGTCAGCCGGCCTGAAGCGGGTGAGCCCCACCGGCACCACCGCCGCAGACAGCACCGCCGGCCAGGGGCCAGCCGCGAAGGAGGCGAGGTCGTTCAGCGTTCTCTCCAAGGCAGGACCGTCATTCAGTCCCGGACAAACCACCACCTGGGCATGGATTTGCAGATCGCGCTGGTTAAACCAGGCGAGCTGGTCCATGACCTGGGCAGCACGCGGATTCACCAACAGTCGTGAACGCAGCTCAGGATCCGTGGCATGCACCGACACAAACAACGGCGATAAACGCTGCTCTTCAATTCGCTGCCAGTCGGCCTCGCCCAGGTTGGTGAGCGTCAGATAGGAGCCATAGAGAAAACTCAGACGGTAATCGTCGTCTTTGAGATAGAGGCTGTCGCGCCGCCCCGGGGGCTGCTGATCGATGAAACAGAACGGACAGTTGTTGTTGCACTGGCGCAAACCATCGAACAGAGCCTCGGTGAAAGCCAGCCCAAGGCCGTCATCGGCATCTTTTTCCAACTCCACCCGATGCAGCGCACCATTTGCATCACGCACCTCAAGGCAAAGCTCCTCCTCCACGCAGAGGTAGCGGTAATCGATCAGATCGCGCGGGCGAATGCCATTGATGCTGAGCAACTGATCACCGGGCTCAAAACCCAGCTCCTCCCCGATCGAGCCAGACTCGACGGAGGCCACCACCGCGGGCTGCGGTTGACGACCACTGCTACTTGGCTCCAGAGCTGCAACGGCAACCCCGGCGGATGGCTCATTCCACATAAGCCGGCTTCATCTGATCTCAGTGTGCGCCGTGAACGCCCCACCAGACCAGCAACAGCAGCCCGAACAGCAGCCGGTAAGCGACGAACACCCAGGTGCTGTTGCGCTGCAGGAACTTCAGCAACCAATCAATCGCCAGCCACGACACCACTGCAGCCGAACCAATGCCAACCAGCAACGGCAGGGGACCGTTGCCAGGGCTGGCGGCCAAAGCATCCTTGAGCTCCACCAGACCCGCGATGGTGATGGCGGGAATGCCCAAAAGAAAGGAAAACCGGGCTGCATCAGCACGCTGCCAACCGTCAAACAGGGCAGCCGTGAGGGTGCTGCCAGAACGCGAGACCCCCGGGATCAATGCGAGGGCCTGAGCCAGCCCCACCAGTAAGCCATCGCGGCCTGAAACCCCTGGAATCTGCTTGCACCGTGCGCCGACCCGTTCAGCCAAGGCCAGCAGCAACGCCATCACAATCGAGACGATGGCAATCGAGGGAACACTGCGCAGGGATGACTGTTCGTAGCCCTGGGCCCAGGCGAATTTGATCCCTAATCCGATCAGCAAGATCGGCAGGGTCCCCACCACCATGGCGAACCCGAGACGCGCCTCGGGTTCGCGCCACTGGCCATTGCGAAAGGCGCGGCTGATGCCCCGCAGCACCTGGCTTAGATCAGCGCGGAAATAGGCGATAACTGCAACGATGCTGCCCAGCTGAATGGCGGCGGTCACGGAGACACCCGGATCGCCCCAACCCAGGAGCTCAGGCACCACCTTCAGATGGGCGGTGCTGCTGATCGGCAGAAACTCAGTGAGTCCTTGAACCACCCCCAACACCAGATCACGCCAGCAGGCCTCCAGCAGGCTGAGGGATGCAGAGGGGTCCGCCATCAACGTGTGAGTGTCGATCTGACGGTATCCCCGGCAGGCGAAGCGGGCATGTCAGCCGCGTCACTTGATGATGTCTTCTAAGGTTCCGTGACTTTCTTCACAAAGGGCATTTGATCGGCGGCACCTGGCAAACATCAGCCCCCGCTCGGTCGTGGTCCTTTCCCGTGGCCCGCATCGCCGCAGCCATGGTGGTGCTGCCGGTGTTCCTGCAAGCCCCCTGGGTAAGGCTGGATCCGTTCTCAGCCACCTTGTTCACCGGAGTTCTGGTTGCAGCTGGACTGGTGATGCACCAGAGCCGCTCCCAGACAACATCCGACCTGGGTTCCCTGTTGGTGGGTTTCAGCGGTAGCTGGCTGGCAGGCTGCATTTTCTGGGGTTGGCTACGGGCCCATCCCGTTCTGCACCTGCCGGTGGAAGCCTTCGCCGTGCCCGTGGCCTTGGGCGGCCTGCAGGGGCGCTGGCGCCTGGCGGCAACGTTTTATTTGTCGTCCCTGGTGGGCACAGCTTGCACCGACCTGGCCATGGCGGCCACCGGCGTGATGCAGTTCTGGCCCGCAGTGGTGACTGCCTCCCTCGATCAAGCGCCGCTACTGCTGCATCAAGCGGGGACACATCTGCTTCAGCCCCTGCCCCTGGTCACTCTGGTGGTCTCAGCAGTTGTCGTTCTGTTGGCTGGACGTCGCCTGAGCAGGAACAGCAGCGATTTCACCGGTGACGCGGGATCCATGGCTGCTGCCGTCTTGATCACCACCCTTTGGGTGGATGGCTTGTTCTTGCTCTCAGCCTTGCTGCAACCCGGGCTCAGTGGCCTGATCGAGTGAAACGAACTGCAAAAGCTGCCCCGATTCAAAGGCTTGAACGGCGCAACGACTTGTAGTCTTCCGGAGCCGGCACTGCCGGTCGACCCGTTCCGACCCCTGATCGAGAGTTGAGATGAAGCGGCTTCTGAGCTGGCTGACCGGCGCACTGGTGATGGCGAGCCTGATGGCAGGTCTCGTGCTTCCGAGCAGCGTCTACGCCGACGACGACCTTCGCAGCAAGTATTCCGGCAATGAGATCCGTAACATTGCGGACGACAAAATTGCCGCACGGGAGGGCAAGGTGGATTTGAACAATTCCTCCGTGCGCCGTTTCCAGCAGTTCCCCGGGATGTACCCCACCATGGCCGGCAAGATCGTGCTGGGTGGCCCTTACGACAGCGTTGACGACGTGCTGTCGCTTGATCTGACCGAGCGTCAGCAGGAACTGTTCGCGAAGTACCGCGACAACTTCACCGTCACCCCTCCCTCCATTGCTCTGAACGAGGGCGACGACCGCATCAACGATGGCCAGTACCGCTGATTCCTGACCCCGTCACACTGGTTGTGACTGCTTGAACCGCCGGACCACCGGCGGTTTTTTTGTCCCCGTGATGGCCCAGCCCCGCAGCTCTGATCCCATCCCCTCAGGTCCCTGGGACGTGGTGGTGATCGGTGCCGGGGCTGCTGGCTTGATGACCTGCCTTGATCTGCCGCCGGAGTTCAAGGTGTTGCTGCTCAACCGCAACACAGGGCGGCGTTCTTCCAGCCGCTGGGCCCAGGGGGGCATCGCCGCGGTGACCCGCAAGGAGGACAGCGCCGACAGCCATGCAGAGGACACCGTTCTGGCTGGAGCCGGCCTTTGCGATGGCGATGCGGTGCGGCTGTTGGTGCAGGAAGCACCCCATTGCGTGGAGCGCCTGGAGCAACTCGGCATGGCCTTCGACCGGGATCAAGACGGTCTGGCCACCACCCTGGAAGCAGCCCACAGCCACAGGCGAGTGCTGCATGTGCAGGACCGCACAGGGCGAGCCCTGGTGGATGTGCTGCGGGATCGTGTTGAGCAACGGCCAGGATTGCTGCATCGCCGCGGCGTGCGCGTGACGCAACTGCTGGTGCGCGATGGGCGCTGTTGCGGTGTGCAGGTGCTGGATGGGGCCCATCTTCACGGGATCGAAGCCCGCGCCGTGGTGATGGCCAGCGGCGGTGGTGGTCATCTGTACGCCAACACCACCAACCCAGCCCAGGCCTGTGGCGAAGGCATCGCCCTCGCCTGGCAGGCGGGCGCAGCCGTGGAAGATCTGGAATTCGTTCAGTTCCATCCAACGGCCATCCGCCTGGATGACGCCCCCTGCTTTCTGATCTCCGAAGCCGTTCGCGGAGAGGGCGGCGTGCTGGTGGATGCCCTGGGGGGCAGCCCTGTGGCCCACCTGCCCCAACGCGACCTCTCACCGCGGGACCAGGTGAGCCGAGCCTTGATGCAGGCCATGCAGCGGCAGCAGGTGAAGCAGATGTGGCTCGACTTCGCCGCCATCCCGCGGGAGCAAGCGGAACGACGCTTCCCAACGATCCTCGACCGCTGCGACGAACTCGGACTGAATCCATTGGAACGGCCCATCCCCGTGGCCCCAGCCGCCCACTACTGGATGGGAGGGGTGGCCACGGACCTGCAGGCCGCCACCACCCTGCCGGGGCTCTATGCCGTGGGAGAAGTGGCCTGCACAGGCCTGCACGGCGCCAACCGACTGGCCAGCAACTCCCTGATGGAGTGCCTTGTGTTCGCCCATCGCCTCCAAGAGATCGAGCTCGGCCCCGTCCCAGCGGCCCTCGCCAGCGACAAAACGCAGCCGCTTGCCTTGGACCTCGACGGCTGCAGCAGTTCGCAATTGATCGACGCCATCGAGCAGCTGCGGCAGCTCTGCTGGCGACGGGCGGGGGTGGAACGATCCGCCGACGGACTGCGCCAGGCCATCGGCAACGTGAAAGCCGACGAACAACATCTTGAGCAGCAGGCACTGCTCCAGGCCCTGCTACGGGAAGACCCCTGTGCCCCCAGGCTGTTGGCTGAAAACAGCCGGCGCAATCTGAACCTGTTGCTGGATCTCCACCACAGGTTGCTGACCAGCCGGCTGATGCTGGAGGCCTGCCTGTTTCGCGGAGAAAGCCGGGGAGGCCACTACCGCAGCGATGCTCCTGCGCCGCTACCGCAATGGAGGCAGCATTCCCGGCAACAACGGCAACGGGGCATCGTCACCCGTGCCGTCCGGGACTGAAGGCAGTCCTGATTCAGAAGCCGGTGTCGCCCTTGTAGCCACTGAGTTCCGCAAGGGTGTCGAGCCCCTTCACTCCGGAATCGATGCTGCCGTTGATCTCCCAGCTGGGGAAACCCTCCAATCCCTTGCTGCGGCAGAGATCGGCCTGGTTGTTCTCACCGTCCGGCGCACACTCCACCACGTTCAGCTGGTCCGAGGCCTGCTTGCCGAACAGCTCCTTCTGTTCGTGGCAGTGGGGGCACCAGTAGGCGGAATACATCACGGCGCCGCTACTGGTGAGGTGCTCAGCCAAGGCGATCGAAGCGGACGTGCTCTCGGTGGTGACGACGGGTGCAACACCGGATCCGCTGGCCACAGCGTCGGGCCGGTTTGGATCCACCACCGACGCCCAGATCAGGCCCCCCAGCAGCACCGCCAGGGCCAGAAGCACGCCGCGGAAGAGCAGCTGACCGAAGTCGTCCCAACCACCACCAACGATGGACAGTACAAACAGGGCGAGGGAGAGCGCAGCCGAAAGAACGCAGAAAAAGCAGAAGGCCTGGATCTTGAGCAGCATCACCCCCAACAGCACACCGCTGAAGACGGCCATACCGAGGGACACGGTGAACAGCCCCCACCAGGTGCGACGGGACAAGTCACCCTTGTTCTCTTGCAGCCCTGGCAACAGGGGCAGCAACGCCATCAGCAGCACAGCGCCATAGGCCAGCACCCCCACCAACGAGAGCGGAATCCCGGCGAACACCGTGCCCCAGGCGCTGTTGAGCACCTTGTCGCAACCGTCGGCCCCCATCGGACAGGTGAGGTTGCCGAGCAATCCCCAGCGCTTCAGGGTGATCGAACCAGTATCGATCAGCCCAGCGGTGGCCAGCACCGCCATGGCGATGCGGGCCCACTTAGCGCCGGAATCCTGACGGCGACGGCTGACGAGACGGGTGGTGCCCATCCTTGAACTTCAAGTGATCGGATTCTGTCAGTTCCGGCGTGATCAGGCCGCTTCGTAGGCTGATCTTTGGCCTGCCGGCGACGTGATGACCAGCACCCCGACGAAACCGACGGTCGCCTTCGCCCACCTGGGCTGCGAGAAGAATCGGGTGGACACCGAACACATGGTGGGGCTGCTGGCGGAAGCGGGCTACGGCGTCAGCACCGATGAACGGGATGCCGCCGTTGTGGTGGTGAACACCTGCAGCTTCATCCAGGACGCCCGCGAAGAATCGGTGCGCACCCTGGTGGGACTGGCGGAACAGGGCAAGGAATTGATCATCGCTGGATGCCTGGCCCAACATTTCCAGGAGGAGTTGCTGGAGTCGATCCCCGAGGCCAAAGCCATCGTGGGAACCGGCGACTACCAGCACATCGTGGATGTATTGCAGCGGGTGGAAGCGGGGGAGCGGGTGAACCAGGTGAGCGCCGTTCCCACCTTCGTGGGTGACGAACACCTGCCACGCCAACGCACCACCGACCAGGCAGTGGCCTTCCTCAAGGTGGCCGAGGGCTGCGACTACCGCTGCGCCTTCTGCATCATTCCCAAGCTGCGAGGGGATCAGCGCAGTCGGCCAATCGAATCAATCTTGGCTGAAGCCCACCAACTGGCGGAACAGGGGGTGCAGGAGCTGATCCTGATCAGCCAGATCACCACCAACTACGGCCTTGACCTCTACGGCAAACCCAAGCTGGCGGAACTGCTGCGAGCACTTGGGAACGTGGAGATCCCCTGGATCCGGGTCCACTACGCCTATCCCACCGGGCTGACCCCAGACGTGCTGGCGGCCTACCGGGAGGTGCCCAATGTGGTGCCTTATCTGGATCTGCCGTTGCAGCACAGCCATCCGGAGGTGCTGCGGGCGATGAACCGCCCCTGGCAGGCGGATGTGAACGACCGCCTGCTGGATCAGATTCGCGACCAACTCCCCGATGCGGTGCTGCGCACCACGTTGATCGTGGGGTTCCCCGGCGAAACAGAGGAGCACTTCCAGCACCTGATGGACTTCCTCGAGCGCCAACGCTTCGATCATGTTGGGGTGTTCACCTTCTCGCCGGAGGACGGCACAGCTGCGGCGGACCTACCCGATCGTGTCGATCCCGAGGTAGCCCAAGCCCGCAAGGATGCCCTGATGGCTCTGCAACAACCCATTTCGGAGGAACGCAACAGCCGCTGGGTGGGGCGCACTATTGACGTGCTGATCGAACAACACAACCCGCAAACCGGGGAGATGGTCGGGCGCTGCGCCCGCTTTGCGCCCGAAGTGGATGGTGAAGTGCGGGTGCAACCCGGCGCCGATGGTCAACAGGCCGCGCCGGGCAGCCTGGTGCCGGTGGAAATCACCGGGGCTGACATCTACGACCTCAGCGGGAGGATTGTTGGTGCCCGCGCCATGGTGGCCGCAGCGAAACGCCAGGGTTGACCCTTCTCAAACTGCGAGCCGAGCAGCAACGCCAGCTTTTTCTGATCGCCTCCGGCGTGAGCACGGCTGGGTCCTTCGCCGGCATCACCGCCAAGGGCTGGATTCTGATGAAAGGGGGCGTGGACCCCTTCGTGCTGGCGTTGAACTTCGCCGCTCTTTCACTTCCAAGCTTGCTGGTGAGTGGTCCAGCGGGTGTGCGCACCGACAGGGTGGGCTGTGAACGGGTGCTTGTGCAGGCGCAATGGGCACTGCTGACTGCCTCTGGACTGGGGGCCCTGGCGATTCCCCTGTTGGAGGGCACAGCCCAGGTGCTGCTGCTGCTCTGCAGCACCCTTTTGGTGGGCATCGCCGGCGCCTATGAGTTAACGGCGCGCAACAAGTACTGCTCGATCCTCGTGGAGCAGCCGGAACAACTGGCGGGCTACCTCACCAGCTTTTCGGTGGTCTTCAACGTGGGCAAGCTGGTCGGCCCCCCGATCGGCGGGTTGTTGCTGGCGGCCACTGGCCCGGCCTGGGCCCTGGGCATTGATGCGGCCAGCTACCTGCTGCCAATCGCCAGTGTGATGTTCTGGCTCAACCCGAATCGGGATCAGGAAGTGCGCAGCAGCAGCGGGCAAGACGCCAGCCTGCTCAACGCCTGGCAGCACTGCGGTGGCACCCTTCAAGGGGTGCTCAGCTTCACCGCTGTGCTGTGTCTGATCGGGTTCTATCACCCGGGGCTGGCCCCGTTGATCGCCTTCGATCAACTGGGACCCAATCCCACGGATCTGGGGCTGTTCACCAGCGTGCTGGCGGGCGGGAGCATCGTGGGCGGGCTGGTGCTGCAACGCAACAGCCAACGTTTCTGCCGGCGCCCTTTCCTCACTCTCGGGGGGTTTGGCTTGATTACCGCAGTGGCCCAGCTGGGAATGGCCCGTACTCCAGGGCCTTTGTTCAGTCTGGCCATGGCCTTTCTGATCGGAGCTGGCACAGCCGGGCTGCTGAGCAGCTGCAACCTAATCAGTCAGATCGGCTCACCTCAGGTGATGAGAGGCCGGATGGCTGGGCTCAGCCAGATCGCCTTCCTGGGCGGAGGCGGGCTCAGTGGATTGATCGTTGCCCTGATGGTGATGTTCACCAATCTCTCCACGGCTTTCGCAGTCACCGGCGGTCTCAGCGCTGCTGTGGCTGTGCTCTGGGTACGAAAGCGAGGAGCGAAAACGTTGGAACCGCTCAGATGAGCTTGATTCCCTTCAGCAGCTTGGTGAGCACAAAAGCCGTCACCAGACCGGAACCAACCAGGCCGAGATAGATGCCGACGCCCATGTGCAAGTACGGAGGTGACCACCATTAGATCAGACACCGGCCTGGGTTCAGGCCATTGCGCTTAGGGTTTGTGAACAGCTGATACCGACTGAAAGGTATCTCCAACCGGGCTGACCGTACGTCCATCCATCAACGCCCGACGCCATGCGCACGCTTTTCGTTTATCCCTAGTTCCCGAAGACCTTCTGGAGTGACGAAAAGATTCTCGAGCTGGTGAATCGCAAAGTCCTTCTGCCTCCCCTGGGGTTGGTCACCGTGGCGGCACTTCTCCCCCAGGAGTGGGAGATGAAGCTGGTGGACCGGAACGTGCGGGAGGTGACGGACGAGGAGTGGGACTGGGCCGAGCTGGTGATCATTTCGGGAATGATCGTCCAGAAGGACAACATGGCTGTGCAGATCAGCAAGGCCAAGCAGAGAGGTCTCCCTGTGGCCGTTGGTGGCCCCTTCGCAACCTCCACACCGGATGCACCGGAACTGGATCTGGCGGATTTCAAGATTCTCGATGAAGGGGAAATCACCCTGCCGACGTTCCTGGATGCCCTGGAACGGGGGGAAACCGGTGGTCGCTTCACCGCCGAGGGAGACAAGCCAGACGTCACCGCCACCCCGATTCCACGCTTCGATCTGCTGCAACTCGAGGCCTACGACTAGATGAGCGTGCAGTTCTCGCGGGGCTGCCCCTTCAACTGCGAGTTCTGCGACATCATCGTTCTCTACGGACGCAAGCCCCGCACCAAGACCCCCGAGCAGTTGGTGGCCGAACTGCAGTATCTGCACGACCTGGGCTGGCGTCGTTCGATCTTTCTGGTGGACGACAACTTCATCGGCAACAAGCGCAACGCCAAGTTGCTGCTACCCCAGATCCGCACTTGGCAGGAGGAGCGGGGCTACCCCTTCAGCTTCTCCACCGAAGCCTCGGTGGATCTGGCCGACGACGAGGAGATGATGCGGATGATGAACGACGCGCGCTTTGAAAGCGTCTTTCTGGACATCGAAACCCCGGACGAAGCCAGCCTAGAAACAGCTCGCAAGGTGCAGAACACGCGCAACCCACTGGATGCCGCGGTGGACCGGATCACCGCCAACGGAATCCGCGTCATGGCGGGATTCATCATCGGTTTCGACGGCGAGAAGAATGGCGCAGGCCACCGCATCGTGGACTTTGTCACCCGCACCGGTATCCCCGCCGCAATGATGGGCATGTTGCAGGCCCTGCCCAAAACAGACCTCTGGGCACGGCTGGAGCGGGAAGGCCGCTTGATTCAGGGGGAAGACGCTGCCAAAGGCGTGAACCAGACCAACCTTCTAAATTTCAAAACCACCCGACCGATCCGCGACATTGCCAACGAGCACGTGGACGCGTTCTGCGCGCTGTACGAACCCAACGCCTAAATGGATCGGGTTTACTGCTATTACCTGAAGATGGGCGCACCCCGCTGGAAAGCCGCGGCCAAACTGCCCAGCCTGGTGGACCTCAAGGCGCTGAGCATCGTGGTGTGGCGGCAGGGCATCAAGCGCAACACCCGCACCCGTTTCTGGCGTTACCTGGTCGGTATGGCACGCAACAACCCCGCCATGCTGGAACAGTTCCTATCGGTGCTGGCCCACAACGAGCACTTCCTCGAGTACCGCTCGATCGTTCAGCAGCAAATCCGCGAGCAGCTGGAATCACTGCCCCCAGAAGAACCCACAGCAGCCAAAGAACTGCAGCCGGCTTGATCCTCAGTCCTGCACATAGACCGTGCCGTCACGCAGGCACTGCTCAGCCTTCTGCAACTCCCGCCCCAAATAAAGGGCATGGTCGAGGCGACTAACCGGGTGTGGGGCTTCCCCTTCCGTGAGCTGGATCCCCAGCTGCTTGGCCGTACCGCCGCGGTAAACCGCTGAAGGGTGCCGAGGTGCATTGCCCCCGTCGCAGCGCAACACCTCACCGGTCTCAGAATCTCGGGCCAACCCCTTGTCATCAATGGTGTTGCCGTAGTGCTCAAGCACCAGTTCGGCAGCATCATGATCCAGCTTGATCAGGAAATAACCACTGGGATCCAGAGCGATGAACCGCTGGGACAGGCGCTGATCAAGTGCATCCATTGCCGCAGCGGTGGATGCCGGTGCTTCCGGAGTTGTGGTCATGCCTTCAACCTACAAAGCCAAGGCCGGAGGTTCCGCTTTGAAGGGAAGCTCCGCATTGATGGCCTCGATCTCCTCGAGCATCAAGCCATTCACCTTGGGCAACCAGGTGCGGATCAACTGATCCATCTGGGGCTGGTACCAGCGGTGCAGGCTGGCGTGGGGCCGTGCCACAAAGCCTCTCCGGCGTTTATGGCTGCCGCCTGCTCCGGGGTCAAAGCTGACGATGCCGTTGGCCAAAGCCCATTCGATCGGAGAGTAGTAACAGACTTCGAAGTGAAGACAATCGATCTCCTCGTGGCTGCCCCAGTAGCGGCCCCAGAGCTGTCGACCGTCCTGCACGCACATCGACATGGCCACCGGATCGCGCGGGTCACCTCGGTGGGCAGAAAAAAGCACCAGCTGATCGCGGTGCAGCCGTGCCAACGCTTCAAAAAAGCCCTCTTCCAGGTATTTGCTGCCCCACGGTCCCCAGCGAGCACAGTGCTGCTCGTAGAAACGATGCATGGATTGCAACAGCGGCAGATCCAGCTGATCGCCGCTGAGGGGTGTCACGGTGATCCCGGCTTTGGCCACGGCCTTGCGTTCCCGCTTGATGTTGCGGCGCTGGTTGGCATTGAAGCCCTTGAGGTAATCCTCAAACGTCTGGTCGTCGCCGCGGCTCCACAGGCTCTGCTGGTTCAGCCAAGCGGCACAGCCGGCGGCCTCCGCCAGGGGCCGCCACTGCGGATCCACGTAGAGGAAATTGCAGCTGAGGATCCCGTTCTGTTCGCAGAAGCGATCGATCGCCCGCAGCAACTCCCGGGTGAGCAGAGCTTCATCTTCTCCAGATCGCACATGGAAGCGGTAGCCCAGCACTGGGCTCACCGGACTCATGCCCAGGAGCTTGGGGTAGTAGCGCAGCCCCAGATCCGCCGCCAGACGGGCAAAGGTTTGGTCGAACACAAACTCGCCATAGCTGTGGCCCTTGAGGAACAGTGGAGCCACCGCAATCGGGATGTCATCACGCCAGAGGGCCAGATGCAGGGGCTGCCAGCCCTGCTCGGGAATGATGCTTCCGGAGCTTTCCAAGGCCTCCAGCCAACTCCAGCGGTAGAAGGGGATCGCGGCGTCTCCAACCAGGCTGTTCCACTGCTGCGCCGGGATTTCGTTGATGGAGCGATGCCAGCGGGCCGTGAGTGACGTCATTGCGACGGTGCCTTTGGCCGAGGTGGGACGACCTTAACCAGATCGGATCCGTCGGTAGCGAACAAGCCACTCACCGTCCCCGAGATCCTCAGCACCATCGGACTGCCAAGCACCTGGTTGTGCCAAGGCAGCTGGCAACGGCACATCGGTGCAAGGCAACCAACTGAAGCGGCCGCCCAGGAGCTGGGGCACCAAGGTGAGCTGGAGCGCATCGACGCAATCGGCTTGCAACAGATCGGCGCTGAGCTGGGCGCCACCCAGAAGCACCAGACGCTGAACCCCAGCTGCTCCAAGCGCCTTGAGCCGCTCCGGCCAGGTTGGTGCCAAAGGGAACCAACGATCAAAACCTTGATCCACCGGTTCAGGAGCCAGCAACCAACGTTGAAGCGGCTGATCAAAAAACCGCCAGGTGCTTGAGAAGTTGGGGGATCGGCTCACCACCACAGCGGCCGGCTGCTCGGCGCGCCCCTCGCTTCGGCGTTGCTCAAGAAGCTCAGGGCTGCGGATCAAGCAGGTGCACTGATGGGCCCGCAGGGTTCCAGCACCGATCAAGCAAGCATCCCCCCAAGCAAGCGCCTGCTCCAGGGCGCGCCGATCTCCATCACCCCCCAGCTGGGCAGCACCTCCAACCGGCGGTGCCAAGCGACCATCAAGGCTGATGGCCAGCACCAACCGCACGAAAGGGCGTGATGGGGCGGGGCGTTGGGGCATCAAGCCGTCGATCAGACGGCAGCCACGACATCAAGAGCAGCTGGGGACATCTCCAGTTGCGGTGCTTCGGCATAAACCTCGGCCGCATTGTTCGGGCTCTCCTGCAGTCGCACCTTGTGCAGGCTGGCGCCGATGGCCTTGATCGGAGTGGAAAGACGATCAGCGATGTGCAGGGCGATGTTCTCAGCCGTGGGCACGCACTCCTCGAAAAAGGGCACGTCCTTGTTGAGGAAAGTGTGGTCGAAGGGCTCCACCACCAAATCATCCACTAGGCGCTGCAAGGCAGACAGGTCACAGACCATGCCGGTGCGGGGATCGATCTGACCGCGCACGGTCACGTCCACCAAGTAGTTGTGACCATGGCCATGGGGACGTGCGCACTTGCCGTAGATCGCTTCGTTCTCTTCTTGACTGAGTTCCGGACGGGCCAGTCGGTGAGCGGCGGCGAAGTGGGTGCGGATGGTGAGGAAGGCGTCCATGGGATGTCCGAGATAGTCGGCCCAAAGGCCCGGTTGTTCGTAAAGGCGCAGCGCCGTGATCGGCAGATGAGGGCTGAGGCGCTGCCAGATCACCCGCACCAGGGCCTCGGTGGTGGGGAGGCACCCTTCGGGGGTGGCAACGTCAAATTCCGGCCAGGCCTCATTGAGGAAGCGGAAATCGAGCTGGCCCGTCACCTCGTTGCGGATGGCGTGCTTCACCTCCGAGAGGTTGAGCACCATGCCGTCGGCGTCCAGACCACCAGCCATGGAGACAATCAACTCGTAGTTGTGCCCATGGCCAGGAGCCAAAGCGCAGGACCCGAAACGGGCGGCATTGTCATCGGAAGACAGCTCTGGCAGCCAATAGCGATGGCTGGCACTGAAACAGGCCCTCCGGGTGATGACACAACCACGACCTTGGCCGTGCCGTGCTTGTGACTTCGTTTCAGTCATGTGACGTTCCGGCCGGGAGGCATCCTAATGAGCTATTGCCGTTTCCGAGTCATGGCGGATTCCACCCCCACCCTCAAGCAGCGTCTTGCCGGGCGCAGCCTCTATCTGGTGGGAATGATGGGCAGCGGCAAGACGAGCACGGGCCGCCCCCTGGCCGAACGCCTGGGCTACGGCTTTGTGGATGCCGATGCCGTGATCGAACAGGCGGCGGGCTGCAGCATCCCGAACATCTTCAATCGGGATGGCGAAGCGGGCTTCCGCAGCCTGGAAAGCCAGGTGCTCAGTGCGATCAGTCAGCGCCACTCGCTGGTGGTGGCCACAGGTGGCGGTGTGGTGACCCAGCCGGAGAACTGGGGAATGCTCCACAGCGGCATCGTGATCTGGCTCGATGTGGTGCCCGATCAGTTGCTGCAGCGGCTGAACGCTGACAGCACTGTGCGCCCGTTGCTGCAAACCGCCGATCCAGAGGCGGCTCTGAACGCGCTGTTGAACGAGCGTCGTCCCCTCTATGCCGAGGCCGATCTGACGGTGGTGATCAACGACGAAACCCCAGAGGCCGTGGCCGACGGAATCCTGCAACTGGTGCCAAGCCTGCTGAAGGATCCGACCCAACGCCGAACCGACTGAATCTCAAGCGGTGGGCGGCTCCAACCGCACCGCAAACCACTGCAAGGTCACCCCGGGGCTGATCTCCAGATCACAGGCCGTATCGATCAACCGCTGCGCCGCTGCATCGATATCCGGTTGATCTGCCAGATCGGCCGGCAACTGATCGAGGCTGCGCAACCAACCGCTCAGCCATGTCAACGTGTCGGCAGCGCTGAGCAGCTGCTCCGGCTTGCCGGGCTCCAGCACCACATAGTCATCAAGGGCACGGATCAGGGGATCAGACATGGAACGGCGGTTGTGGATGCTGCTGATCAGCCTCACCATCCTGCTCAGTGGCGGTCCCGCCTGGGCCCAGACAGGTCTTGAGCAACGGTTGAACAGTTGGCCCGACTGGAGCCTGCCGGCACCGTTGCCGCGGCCCTCAAATCGGGACGACCTGATTTACCCCGAGTGGTTTGCCGGGCTTTGGCAAGTGGAGAGCGTTGATCTCGATGCCCCCGACGATCCACCGCTGCTGCATCAAGCACGGTTTCAAGCCGACCGGCGCGGTCGACTTGTCGGCGATCGCAGCTTCAACGCCACAGCCATCGGTCGTGCCCTGCTTGGCGAGCAACTGCTGAAGGTGGAAGAAGACCCCGACTCCGCCAACCGCCAGATTGCCCGACTCAAGGGAGATCTCTATCTCGAGACCACGGTGACGGGCCGCCGCCAGGAGAGCCCGAGCACCGACACCTTCCTGGCCGATGAATTGGTGCTGCAGATCCTGCATGCGCCCGGACCGCCGCGGCTGAGCCGGATCGAAACCCTGAGCCGCTACAACCGCTGCGGCAAGGACATCTGCGCCGAGCAATGGCAAGGGCGCTACGCCTCGCCGGGCGAGAGCCTGCGAGATCAGGCCATCGCCCAGCACCACTACCGATTGCGCTTCACACCTCTTCCAGGGTCCGCTCCATCAATTTGAGTTCGATCTGGTCGCGCCACTGGAACAGGGGCTGCAGTTTGGGGTGATCGCTCAGCCCATGCACGCCCTTGCCAGCCAGGGCCGAACCCGCAGAAGAGGGGAAGCGAAGCAGCGACAACTGAGCGGCAACGGCAATATCGGCCAGGGTCATGCTGTCGCCCACCAACCAAGGGCTGGTCTGTACGGATGAGGCCAACTGCTCCAGGCTGGTCAGCAGCTCGGTGCGCTCCTTCTGGTTGACCAGTTCAGTGATATTGCTGACCCAGCCGCCAGGGATCACGCCCATCACCGAACGCACGGGGTCAGGCAGATCGTCGGGCAGCAGAGCAACCCGAAGCTCTGGGTCCAGTGCCGCGGCCTGCACCAAAGAGGAGCGACCCGCCATGGCCAGGGTGGTATCGGCCCAATCCTCCAGCAGATGCACCTGGGCAGCCTGGCGCGGATCGGTGGGAATCAGGGCAGGATCCGGCTCCCGCTGATCCAGATGCAGCGCAATGGCGCTGGAGTCGGCAATGACCTGATCCCCATCCACCAGCACAGGCACCTGCCGTTGGCCGGACAGCCGGAACACAGCCACCTGGCCGACACCGGGGGGCACCTCCACGGTGCGGAAACTCAGCCCCTTGGCCTGCAACACCATCCGCACCTTGAGACAAAACGCGGAATGGCGGAATTGATGCAGCTCCAACATGTCCAAAACAGCCATGGGCCCGGCAGAGTAGCCAGCAGATTTGCAAGCACGCCAGAACCATGCGGGAGTTTTTCCTCAACGTCTCCCGTTACCCCCGTTACTTGATCGCCTTCACCCTCGGGGTGATGAACTCCGTCGCCGAACCCCTGGCCGCACGCCGGAGCAATCCCGTCACGGCCGTGGCCTTGATCGGCGCCTTGATCAGCGGTGGAATCAGCCTCACCTTGGTGCTGCGTGCCATGGTGAATTCAGCACCGATGGCGTGATGGCACAGGGGCGTCGAGTGGAGAGGGTGGCCGCCCTGATCCGCAAAGAAGTCAGCGAACTGATGATCAACGGCATCCGTGATGAACGGGTGCACCAAGGCATGGTGAGCATCACCGAAGTGGAGGTGTCCGGCGATCTGCAGCACTGCAAGATCTTCGTGAGCGTGTTTGGGGAAGCTCAGGAACGCGACCAGGTGCTCGAGGGGCTCCAGGCCGCCAGCGGCTTCCTGCGGGGAGAACTGGGGCGGCGGCTGCAGATGCGACGCGCCCCCGAAGTGGTGTTCCAGCTGGATCGGGGTCTGGAACGCGGCACCTCCGTTCTGGGACTGCTGAATCGCCTCGAAGACGAGCGGCAGCAGCGGGGCGAGATTCCACCGGGCAGTGATGAAGAGCCAGGCGACTGAAAGCCTGCGGCGCCGGGTGGCGGAACTGATGGTGGTGCGGGCCAGTGGTCATCTGAGTGACCAGCAGCGTCGCTACCCGCAGTGGGAGCTACCAAACAGCGAACTGAAGCGCCTGCTGCGGGATGGTGTTGGTGGCGTGATCCTGCTAGGGGGCAGCGCTGTTGAGCTTCAACAACGCACCCAGCAACTGCAGGGCTGGAGTGAGCAGCGCTTGCTGGTCTGTGCGGACGTTGAAGAGGGCGTTGGCCAGCGCTTCGAAGGGGCCAGCTGGCTGGTGCCGCCCCTGGCCCTCGGGCGACTCCACCAGCGGGAGCCCGAGCTGGCCTTGGATTTGAGTGAGCGCTATGGCCGCTGCACCGGCGAACAGGCCCACCGCTGTGGCCTGAACTGGGTGTTGGGGCCGGTGTGCGACGTCAACAACAACCCCGCCAACCCTGTGATCAACGTGCGGGCCTGGGGCGAAGATCCCAACACTGCCAGTGCCCTGGCGGTGGCGTTCCAGCGAGGGCTCAAGCAAGCGGGGGTGCTCGGATGCGCCAAGCACTTTCCCGGCCACGGCGACACCAGCAGCGACTCCCATCTGGACCTGCCGGTGCTGCCCCACAGCCGCGAACGGCTGGAGCAGATCGAACTTCCGCCCTTTCAGGCCGCCATTACCGCCGGTGTGGAGAGCGTGATGACGGCCCATCTGGTGCTGCCGGAATTGGATCCGAAGCAGCCCGCCACCCTCTCCAAAGCCGTGCTCACCGATTTGCTGCGGCGCCAGATGAGGTTCAACGGGCTGGTGGTGACCGATGCCCTTGTGATGGAAGCGATCAGCGCACGGCACGGCGCCGCCGAAGCAGCAGTGCTGGCCTTTGAAGCCGGGACCGACCTGATCCTGATGCCGGCGGATGCGGATGCCGCCATCGATGGTCTCTGCGACGGTTTCAACAGTGGAAGGCTGTGCCTCGAGCGGTTGGACGAGAGCCTGCAGCGCCGGTCCCATGCCCTGGCATCGATCCCCACCAGCACAGCTACAGGTCCGATCGTCAGCGCAGACGAGCAAGCCCTTGAAGCTGAACTGGTGCGTCACAGCATCACGGTCGGCGAGGCAAAGGTTCTTCCACAAGCAGGCATCAACCTGGTACGCGTGGATGCCATGGTGCCCAGCGCAGCCGCCCTCAGCGGCTGGTCCCCGGCCTTGCGCACTCCTGAAGCACAAGGATTTCGCTCAATCGTGCTTCATGGCGAAGGGCTATCGCCCTGGAGCGGCCAAGCGGACGCCCCCCTGGCGATGGACCGCCTCGGCGATGGAGCGGTGCTGCTGCAGCTTTTCCTGCGAGGCAACCCCTTCCGCGCCGGACGGGATGTCCAAGAACCCTGGGCCGCAGCGATCCAGCAACTGATCGCCCTCAACCGGCTGGCCGGAGTCGTGGTCTATGGCAGCCCTTACCTCTGGGACAGCCTGAAGCCCCTTCTGCCCAGCAGTTGCCCTGCCGCCTATTCCGCCGGCCAAATGCAGGAAGCCCAACGCCAGGTGCTCACCAAACTGTTCCCCAGCGCGACGCCGACCGGCAACAGCGGTGCGTTCACCGACTGACCACCACCAACCAACCGCACTGGCCAACCGCACTTAACCTCGCGCCAACCCCAAGCCGGCCGGCCATGCTCAGCCTCTCGATGATCGTGCGCGATGAAGAGGCGCGTCTCGGGGAGTGCCTGCGCTCGGTGCAGGGCTTCGCCGACGAGATGGTGGTGGTGGACACCGGCTCCACCGATGCGACGGTGGCCATCGCCGAAGCGGCCGGGGCCCGCGTTGAGCAGATTCCCTGGCCGGGGGACTTCGCCCCAGCCCGCAACCAGGCCCTGGAGTTTCTCAACGGCGACTGGGTGCTGGTGCTGGACGCCGATGAACAACTGCGCCCCGAGGCCATCCCAGCCCTGAAGGCGTTGATGGCCCAGCCCGATGTGCTGGTGATCAACCTGCTGCGTTACGAGGTGGGGGCTGCCATAGCTCCCTATTCCAGCGTCAGTCGTCTGTTCCGCCGCCACCCCTCGATCCGGTGGAGCCGGCCGTACCACTCGATGATCGACGACAGCGTTCGCAGCCTGCTGGACGCCGAACCCCAATGGCGCATCGCCGATTGCAGTGAGCCGGCAATCCTCCATGACGGCTACCGACCGGAACTGCTGGCGGGCAGCGACAAGGCCGATCGGCTGCGGCAGGCCATGGAGGCTGATCTGCAGGAGCGTCCCGGTGATCCCTACGCCAGCGCCAAGCTCGGGGGGCTGTTGATCAGTGAGGGCAAGAACGAAGACGCCATTCCCTTGCTGGAAAACGGCCTGAAGCAGTGCAGTTCAGCCGGTGCCGAACGGTATGAACTGCTGCTGCACCTGGGATTGGCCCTGACCCCCAGTGATCCCGACAAGGCGGTGAACTGCTACCGACAAGCCCTGGAGATTCCCCTGGACACTCGGGTGAGTCTTGGAGCCCGCCTCAACCTGGCAGCTCGACTGATGGACCAGGGCAACCTGGAGGAAGCGATCAGCCTCACCCAAACCGCCGCCCAGCGGGCACCGGAAGTGGCCCTCGCCTGGTACAACCTGGGGCTGATGCAACGGAGGCGCGGCGACCTCGCCGCGGCCCTGGAGGCGTACGGGCGCGCCCTCAGCCTGGATCCCAACAACGCTGAGTGCCATCAGAACAATGCCGTGGCCCAGTTGTTGGGCGGCAACATCGACGCCGCTCGTAGCAGCTTCATCCGCGCCATCAACCTGCTTCAGGCTCAGGGAAACGCTGACGCTGCTCAGCAGCTGCGCGAAAGGGTGGAGGGGGTTGTGAAACTGGACGGGGAGGCTGTCGCTTGAGCCAGCCCTTGCAAAGCCGAACGGTGGTCGTCACCCGCGCGGCCGACCAACTGGGAGCCGCGCGCCAGCTGCTGGAGCAGCGGGGGGCGACAGTGCTGGATCTCCCTGCCCTGGTGATCGGACCACCCGACCACTGGGGTCCTCTGGATGACGCCCTCGAGGACTTAGGGAGCTTTCACTGGCTGGTGTTCTCCAGTGCCAATGGCGTGCAGGCCGTGGAACAGAGGCTGCAACGCATTGGCCGTTGCCTGGCCAGACGCCCGGCCAGTCTCAAGATTGCCGCTGTGGGCCGCAAAACGGCGCAGGTGCTGGACGACCTTGGAGCGGCCGCTGATTTCGTGCCTCCGAGCTTCGTGGCCGACAGCTTGATCGATCACTTCCCGGTGTCGGGCTGGGGTCTCAAGATGCTCCTTCCACGGGTGCAGAGCGGTGGTCGCACCCTGCTGGCGGACGCCTTCGGTGAAGCCGGGGTGCGGGTAGTGGAAGTGGCGGCCTATGACTCTGGCTGCCCCGCCACGATGCCGGAGCCCACAGCGACCGCCCTGGAGGGAGGTGACGTTGATGCCATCGCCTTCAGCAGCGGCAAGACAGCGGAGCACACCGCGCAGCTCCTGGAACAGCGCTTCGGCCCAGACTGGGCTGAACGGTTGGAGGGGGTGAAGCTGGTTTCAATCGGCCCCCAGACCAGCCGCAGCTGCCGCCAATGCTTCGGCCGGGTGGATGCTGAGGCCGACCCCCACGATCTCGAAGGGTTAGCCGAAGCCTGCGCTCAAGCGATGCAGCAGAGATCCTGAGGCTCATCGTTCAGCGCGAAGCGAATGCAACCGCTCGCCACATCGATGCTGAGCACCGACCATCCAGTCGGCAGCAACAGCGGAGCATCAGCACCGCAGCGGCCATCTGCGCCCACACAGATCACACCACTGCCGTTATGGGTGGTCACGATGGCTCGTTTCTGATCTCCCACCAACAAAACGCCAGTCAGGGCGAGGCCAGTCGTGGGGTCCTGAGCATCCGCAGCCTCCACACCAACAAGAGGAGCAAAGGGATCCGCCCGGCCGCCGGGGGCAGCCTGCTGCACCTCTTCAGCCGAAGGCAGAGGGGTCAGGCCTATCGGCGGGGCCTGAACCGCTGAGGTTTCCGGAAGCGGCTGAGGTTTCACTGGAACCGATGGCAGCGCCGTTGCCGTTGGCGTTTCGCCACCACAGCCCCCCACGACCACCAACACGGCAACGGGGGCAAGGCAATGCTTAGCCGCCTGCTTCCACCAGGTCACGGAAACGGTCAAGATTCGCCTGAAGCTCCTTGGTCACGATGCCCCCCAGGATGCTGGGTTCCATGAGCGGTGCCAAGACCCGCGGCAATTCGTAGGTCACGCTCAACTTGACCACAGTGCGGTCGTCGGCTTCGGGGTAAAAGCGAACGGCACCCTTGGTGGGCAGACCACCCACTGATTCCCAGTGCAGTTGCTGGGCTTCAACCCGCTGGGTGATCCGGGCCTTCCAGCTGAAGCGAAAGCCCTGTGCCGCCAACGTCCAATCGGTGAGATCAGGGTCGTCGAGTGGTTTGACCGACTCAATCCAGCGCATCCAACGGGGCATCGCTTCGAGATCACTCCAGACATCCCAGACCTTGGCGGCAGGGGCCTGCACCTCGGAGGTGACCGTGTGTTCGAGCCAGCGTCCCATCAGGCCACCGCCGCATTGGTGGCCAGCTTCACCGGCTGATCGAGGATGGCCGCCGCCGCCAGATGACCGCTCATCGTGGCCCCCTCCATCGAATCGATGTAGTCCTGGCGGGTGTAGCTGCCGGCCAGGAAGAAATTACGGATCGGCGTGCGCTGCTCCGGGCGGTAGGGCTCCATGCCAGGGGCTTCGCGGTACAACGACTGCGCCAGTTTCACAACGTTGCTCCAGGTGAGCTTGAGATTGCGGGCCGAGGGGAACAGCTCGCGCACTTGACGGTCGGTGTGAGCCACGATCTCATCCACCGACTTGGGAATCCAGGGATCACCAGGGGTGAGCACGCATTGGAGCAGAGAGCCCTCTCCCTGCTTGCGGTAATCCTCCGGACTGGCCAGGGCCAGATCGGCAAAACAGCTGAAATCGGCATCAGCCGTGTACAGCAGGTTGTTGAGCCCTGTGGGTGTCGCCACATCCCGGCGCTGGGCTTCCTGGGCATCTCCCAGCTCGGTCACCCAGCCGTCGTAGCGGAGCTGAACCGTGGCCACGGGTACAGCCTCCAGCTGATGAATCGCCTTGAACTGGGGGTAACGGTTCCAGGCCTCGGGCAGCAGTTTCTGAATCCCGGGCACATCACAGGCGGCCAGGTAAGCGTCAGCCTCAACACGAATGTCTCCTTCGGGCGTTCCCAGCTGCAGGCCAGTGATCTCAGGGGATTCACCCTCGCTGTAGTCCACCTGCTTCACACGATGACGCAGATGCAACTTGCCTCCACGCTGCTGGATGTAGTCGAGGATCGGACCCGTGAGCCAGCGATGGGGTGATCCCTTCAGCAGATTGAGCTTGGAGGCTTCCGTCTTGGCCGCAAACATCATGAAGATGGTGAGCATGCAGCGGGCGGAGATGGCCTCGCAGTCGATGAAGCCCAGGGCATAGGCAATGGGATTCCACATCCGCCGGATGCTTTCGGGGCTGCCGCCATGGCCGACAAACCAGTCCTGGAAACTGACGGAGTCGAGGGCTCGGATGGTGCGCATCGCCCCCTCGTAGTCCACCAGACCCCGCACGATCGGACTCGTGCCCAGGGCCAGGGCATTGCGCAGCTTGTCGATCCAGCTGAGCTGCGGTGTGGTGAAGAACGCCTTGAGGCCGTTGAAGGGTGCGCCGATGGGGAAGCGGAAATCCAGCTCCCGCAGATCGCCCCCTTTGTTCACGAACAGGTGTGTGTGCTGCTTCGGCAGAAGGTTCTCGAACGCTCCCACCTTGCGCATCAGAGCGAAGAGGTTGGCGTAATTGAAGAAGAAGACGTGCAACCCCATCTCGATGTGGTTACCGCCCTCATCCACCCAGCTGCCCACCTTGCCGCCCATGAAGGGACGGGCTTCGTAGAGATTCACCTCATGGCCCGCATCCACGAGGTCCACTGCAGCGGAGAGGCCGGCGAGGCCGGAACCAACGATCGCGACCCGCACATGATCTGGTCAACTAAGGCGACTCTATGTATGAGCGTTCATAGAGTGAGAGCTCGAGCCTGCGTTGACCATGACTTCCACCCCCGATACCGCGCCGGCCCATACCGCCAAAGACGGCAAGGGCATCCTGATCACCGAACCGGCGATGCAGCAGCTGGCCAAGCTGTGTGGCGAACAGGGTGAGAACCAGGTGCTGCGCGTCGGGGTGAGGTCTGGGGGCTGCAGCGGCATGAGCTACACGATGGATTTCGTGCCCGCATCAGACACCCTCGACGACGACGAGACCTACGAATACATGGCGGCTGACGGTCAGAGCTTCCGGGTGATCTGTGATCCCAAAAGCCTGCTCTACATCTACGGAATGCAGCTGGACTTCAGCACGGCTCTGATCGGTGGTGGCTTCAACTTCACCAACCCCAACGCCAGCCAGACCTGTGGCTGCGGCAGTTCCTTCGCCGTGTGAGCGAAGCCACGTGGGAATCTGAGGGGAGATCACTGCCCTCTCCCTAGTGATGGAGACTTCCCAGGACAGCCTGTTTGAGCAGGCCATGGCCCGTTATCAGGCTGGCGCCGCGGCCGAAGAGGTTCTCCCTGATTTCGCCCGCATCGTTGAAGCCGCTCCTCGCCAATCGGCGGGCTGGACCTGCCTGGCCTGGCTGCAGCTGCTTTGCGACCAGCCGGATGAGGCGCTGCGCTCGGCACGTTTCGCGGTGAGACTCAACGGCCAGGACCCCCAGGCCAGGATCAACCTGAGCCTGGCGTTGCTGGAAACCCAATCCAAGGGCGTGCGTGACCACATCCAGGTGGTCCAGCAGGTGATGACCCTGGCCCCAGAGGTGTCCGGCGAACTCAAAGCCTCGATCGCCGACGGGCTTGAACGCAAACCAGGCTGGAAGGCCCTCGAGAAAGTGAAAGCCTGGCTTGAGCTCTGATCACAACGGACGTTCTGCCTGACAGCCACTGCCTGACAAACCCTGCATGACAGCCACCTGGACCATCACCCGTCTGCCGTCCCAGGTTCGCGTGCGACCTCCAGCGGATCGTTCGGCTCAATTGCGGCAGGAACGCCTGGCCAGCGAAGCGCGGCGGTTGCAACTGGCCAGGCGCGCCAACGGCATACCGGATCCGAACACCTGGATGTGGTGATGGGCAGCCCGGCAATGGCACGCATCCTGCTGCTGAGCAATGGCCACGGTGAAGACCTCTCAGGCGCCCTCCTGGCCCAGGAGCTTCAGCAGCAGGGCCACAACGTGCAGGCTCTTCCACTGGTGGGCCTTGGCAGCGCCTACCAAAAAGCCGGCGTGCCGCTGCTGGGACGCAGCCATGAATTCAGCACCGGCGGCATCGGCTACACCAGCTTTCGCGGCCGCCTCACTGAGATCGCCCAAGGGCAAGTGCTGTATTTGCTCCGACGCCTGGGGCGTCTGATGCGGTACCGGCGTCGCTTTGATCTGATCCTGGTGGTGGGAGATGTGATCCCTGTGATCGCGGCATGGCTCAGCCAACGGCCTGTGGCGACCTACCTGGTGGCCTACTCCAGCCACTACGAAGGGACGCTGCGGCTCCCCTGGCCCTGCGCTGCTCTGTTGAAAAGCCGCCGCTTCAAAGCGGTGTACAGCCGCGATCAACGCACCGCCGAAGACCTCAGCAGACAACTGCAACGGCCGGTGACCTTCCTGGGCAATCCGTTCATGGATTCGGTGCTCACAGCGGCCACCCCGCCGCCCAGCAGCACGCCACGCATCGGTCTGCTGCCCGGCAGCCGCCGACCGGAACTGGAACAGAACCTTCAGCTGTTGCTGCGGCTGATCGAGCTGCTGCCCAACACAGTTCGCTGCAACGTAGATCTGGCCTTGGTGCCCAGCCTCGATGACGACAGCTTGCGGCGGCTGAGCGAACGATGCGGTTGGCACTTGAAAAACGGCGTGCTGGAGCGTGAGGGGGCCTGGGGGATCAACGTTCGCCGCGAGGCCTTCCGTGCCGTGCTGCAGCACAGCGATCTGGTGATCGGCATGGCAGGTACCGCCGTCGAGCAAGCCGTTGGCCTGGCCAAACCGGTGCTGCAGCTGCCGGGCCAGGGGCCTCAATTCACAGCAGCATTCGCCGAGGCCCAACGGCGCCTGCTGGGCCCCACTGTGTTCTGTGCCGACGGGGAGAGTGGCAGCCATGAGGCCTTGGAGGGAACAGCGGCGCTGGCCATGACACTGCTTGAACGTGCGCGACGGGATCCTGACTTGCAACAGCAATGTCAAGAGGAGGCCAAATGGCGCCTCGGAGACGCTGGTGGAGGCCCGAGAATGGCGGCAGCCATTTGCTCACTGCTTGCATGAGTGCCACGCCTGAACCGGCCTGGAAACGCTGGCTCGACCGCCTGCTGATGGTGAACGTGCTGCTGGTGTTTATCGGCGCAGGCGTCTTCGCAGTTGCCGTGGTGCAACAGGGCCAAGGCCATGACTGGCTGATGGACCAGGTTCAGCTGCTGTGGCAACCCCTGTTCGCCCCAGCCATCAGCCTGCTGATCATGGCGGCCCTGGTGAGCGGCATCTTCAGCTGGTGGCAGCGGCGAGTGCTGAAGCCAGATCGGGGTAGCGGAAGCTGAAGTTCAGAGCTTCCAGCCGCTCCGAGGCAACCTGCTGGCCCTCCAACACCACCTTGGCGCCATCCCCCAGAAGCACTTGAAGCACTGGAGCGGGCACCGGCAACAAACTCGGACGGCCCAGGCTGCGCCCCAGTTGCTTGCAGAAGGCCGTCATCGAGACGGGCTCAGGAGCCACGGCATTGATCACGCCACTCCAGCTCTCGTCTGTGAGGGATTGAAGGATCAGGGCGCATAGGTCAGTGCGGTGGATCCAGCTCATCCATTGCCGGCCACTGCCGATCGGACCACCAAACCCTGTGCGGAACACCGGAAGCATTTTTCCGAGTGCACCGCCGTCCGCCGCCAGCACAATGCCGATCCGCAGGGTGACCTGCCGTACAGCGGAAGGCACCGCCTCAGCCGCCGCTTCCCACCGCTCACACAAGCTCGCAAGGAAGTCGTCGCCAGGGGTGCTCGATTCAAGAAAACGCTTGTCCAGGCTGGAGCCGTAGAAGCCGATGGCTGAGGCATTCACCAGCAGCTTCGGTGGCGTTGCACAGTCCTCGATCGCCTTCACCAACTGAGAGGTCGTTTCCAGACGGCTGGTTTCAAGCAGCTGCCGGTGGGTCGGGGTCCAACGCTTCTCGGCAATCGGTTCTCCCGCCAGGTTGACCACCGCATCGGCCTGGTTCAGAGCATCCAGCAGCCCGGCATCGGCCCAGGTGCTGCTGCTGGCGGGGTCGAACTGCATCCAGGTCAGTCGCCCATCCGCCCGTTCAGCGTCGTAGCCACGGGCCAAGCGGCGGCTGACCACCGTGAGCTGATGGCCGGCCTGAAGCAGGAGCGGCAGGAGCTCACGGCCAACAAAACCAGTGCAGCCGAACAGCAGCAGACGCATGGAAGCGGGGGTGGTGTGGCTGGGAGGCTAAGGGGGTTCGTGGGCGATTGGTTTTAGCCTGGTGCCATCACCATCCCCTGTCATGGCTGAATCCGACGCCGCTGCCCCCGCCAAGGCCAAGCCTGCTGCGCTGCGCAAAGGTGCCTTGGTCAAGGTGAACAGAGCCGCCTACAGCTCCAGCCTTGAGGCTGGAGCCAGCGATCCCACAGCACCCGACTACATCTTTGAAGGTCCCGGCGAGCTGCTGGTGGTGAAAGGGGACTACGGCCAGGTGCGCTGGAACCGTCCTGTGCCCGATGTGTGGCTGCGAATGGATCAGCTGGAAGCCTGCTCCTGATCCTGATCTTCGTTGGAGGCAGACTCCAGGGCCTCCTCCACGGCTGTGACGGCCGCTGGAATTGATGTGATGGCGGCGGGGATGCGCCACACAGCACCGGAGAGCACGCCGCTGAGATCCCCCAGCGCCGCCAGCACAGGATTCGAAACGCCGGCCCCATCCGCAGCGGCGGCTGCCTGCCAGGGGTTCCACCCCGCAAGGTTGACCACACTGCGGTAGGCCGCTGGCCAGGGGTTATCAGGCAACAGCCGTTGCAGAGCCTCGAACTGCTCCGCTGCCTGCACAGGGCGGTTTTCCAGCACCGCCAGCAGCGCCAGGGTCCAACGCGGTTGCACAGCATCGGGATCCTGCGCCAAGGCCGCCAAGGCCTCAGAACGCACCGGCTCCCTGTAACTGAAATGGCCATCGAGCATGTGCTCCTGCCCCACCACAGCGAACACCGGATCCAGCCCCACCGGCCCTGCCGCCAAGCCAGCGGCGAGCTCGGGGAAGCGCTGCGCAAAAGAGGGGCCTTCAATCGGATGCGTCGCGCTGCGGCGCCAGAGCGAATAACTCCCCCCCTTGGGGCGCTCAAACTGATGCACCGGCTCGAACACACCGCTGCTGCGCACGGCTTTGTCCAGCCGCCGTGCAGCCTTACGCACCGATCCCTGGTTCCCTTCCGCCAACACCACCCATTCCGCCCGCGACAGCACAGGCTCACGGTCCTCTCGACTGCCACCCAACTGGCGTCCAACGGTCTGACCACCGCGGCGACGGCCGTAGAAGCTGACGTTGTGCTGGTTGAGGTCGGAGGTGCTGGGCACCACGATCAACGTGGCGGGAGGCCTACTGGGATCCGCGCCGCCGGCGGCCTCCACCAGCGCCTCCACCGGGCCACGGGGCCGGTCTTCAAAGCGATGCAGCTGATGGGACCAGCCCGCCGGGACACAGGCCAGCAGCCCAGCACCGAATAAGGGCCACACCAGCCTGGAACGCCTGGCCTCGAACCAATGGCCCCACTGCCACCACCCCCGGGCCAGCAGCAACACAAGTGAGGGCAAAAGCGGCGTGATGTAGCGACCATCCTTGTTCGGGCTCAGGGTGGTGAGGACCCAGGCCCCAACAAGGTTGACCATGAGCCAGCGCCAGGACCATCCGTGATCGGTGGAGACCTTCTGACGCTGCCAGCACCAGAGCAATAGTCCAGAAAGCCCCACCAGCAGCAACACACTGCCCAGCTGCTCCGGCAACAGGCGCGGATACCAAAGCCAACTGGCCAGGCTGAAGACGCCAGGATCGCCCTCCCTGGCCGCTGACTCGAACACGGCTCGGTTGGTGCCGCCGAGGCTGGTGATCCAGTTGTGACGCAACCAGGGACCAATCAGCACCGCCGTGAGCAGGGGCAAGAGCAGGGCCTGCCGCAACCAAGGACCACCACGCCGCAGCGCGATCCCTGCGGCCCAGACACCGGCAGGGACCAGCACCAGAAGAGCGCTTTGCTTCACCAGCACGGCTGCCAAAGCCGCCACGGTGCAGCCCCAGGCCTGCCCCCAGCGGCCACCTCTTTTGGGATCACACCAGACCCCAAGACGCCAGATCGCCAGGCTGCAACTGGCCACCAGAGCCATCTCCAGCACGTAGTCCGTGCGCAGATCAAGAAAGGCCGGCGTCAATGCCGCCAACAGGCAGGCGATCAAGGCCAGGCCATCCCCCTGCAGCCGTCGTCCCCAACCCGCCATCACCACCAGGAGCAACCCGTGCCAAAGACTCAAGCTCCAGGCCGCCTGCTCTGGAGCATCTCCACTCAGGGCCATCACGCTGCCATTCACCAGCGAGGCCAGGGGCGGAATCTTCGGCGACAGGTCCAGCAACGCCGGCCAACCCTGCCACCCGCCACCGGGCAGCAGGCCCAAGGCGCGGCCATGGTCCATGGCGCTGTTGAGATAGTCGGCCTGATCCCAGGCGGGGACGCCGGTCTGGAGCGTCCACCAGAGCCGATCCACCAGGGTGGAGAGCACCCAGATCAGGGCCACCGAAGCCCAGAAACGCCAACGCTGTTTCACACGATCTCCAAGCGACGCCGTTCATCCTGGAGCCGCTTGCGTCGCTGTTTGGCCTCCCGAAGCATCTCGCGACCATCGTGGAGGTATCCATCCACGTATCCCATGGTGTAGCGCTCCAGTTCGGCCAGAGCGTCTTCCACTTCGGAAAGGCAGTGATACAAGCTCAGCCCGAAGCCACGGGCCGAGGCCGGCGTGGGCAACGACTGAAACAGCTGCTTGACCTTGTCCATCCGACGTCCGCTCGCCTCGAGATAGCTGCAGAACGCCTCCATCAGCGCATCGTCATAGGGATCAGCCGACAATGCCTTGAGTTGCTTGGGGAAGGGATTGATCACCTCACCGAGCATCCGATCGATCGGGGCATAAACCCGCCGCAGCCACTCCACCAGAGCATCATCCGCGGCCACAGCTCGATCGTGGGCACGGCTGGCCCGGCGCAGCTCCGTCGGCGATGCCGTCCGGCCAGACCGGGGCCGCGTGCGATCAAAGGCCTTCCGGCGCTCGGCATCCCCGAGCACTTCCCAGGCGGCATTGAGGGCCAGCATCTGCTGGTCGTCGCCACCGGCATCGGGATGGTGCTGCTTCACCAGCTGGCGGTAGGCCGCCTTGATCTCAGAGTTGCTGGCGGTGCTGCTGACACCGAGCACGGCATAGGGATCGCTCACAGCTGACCATCCCTTCGGGCGGGAAGCTGCGAAGCAGCACTGAACATCGGGGTGGAGAGGTAGCGCTCGCCATAACTAGCCAGCATCACCACCAGGCGTTTGCCCGCCATGGCGGGGGCTTGGCCCACCCGCAGGGCAGCGGCCATGGCTGCTCCGCTGCTGATGCCGCAGAGCAGACCCTCCTCCCGAGCCAGGCGCCGGCCCACCTGCATCGCCTCCTCATCGCTCACCGTGAGGATCGAATCAATCCGATCGAGTTCCAGCACCGCAGGAACAAAACCAGCTCCAATCCCCTGAATGCGATGGGCCCCCGGGGGCTTTCCGGACAGCACAGCACTGGCCTCGGGCTCAACAGCAATCACCTGAAGCTGCGGCTGGCGTTGTTTCAAAAGACGGGCACAGCCGGTGATCGTGCCACCGGTGCCCACCCCCGCCACAAAGGCATCGATCTGGCCGTCGGTATCGCGCCAGATCTCTTCAGCCGTGGTGCGTTCATGCACAGCTGGATTGGCGGGGTTGTCGAACTGCTGAAGCAGGTAGGCGTTGGGAATCTCATCCACCAACTCCTTGGCCAGCGCGATGGCCCCATTCATGCCCTGGGCACCGTCCGTGAGCTGCAACTCGGCGCCGTAGGCCCGCAGCATCGCGCGACGCTCCGTGCTCATCGTGTCCGGCATGGTGAGAATCAGCCGGTAGCCCCGGGCCGCCGCCACCATGGCCAGGGCAATCCCGGTGTTGCCGCTGGTGGGCTCCACCAGCACCGTTCGCCCGGGAACGATCGTGCCGGCCTGCTCCGCCTCCAGCACCATGGCGCTGGCAATGCGGTCTTTCACCGAGGAGGATGGGTTGAAGCTCTCCAACTTGGCCAGGATCTCGGCCTGGCAGCCGCAGGCCTGGGGCAATCGATTCAGCCGCACAAGGGGCGTGCCACCGATCAAGGCTGTGATGTCAGGAGCAATGCTCATGACTGCAGCTTGCCCGCAGAACGACCATAAAAAAAGCCCTCCGCAGGGGAGGGCTCGGGATATGTGTGTGTGATGAAAGTGGTTCTGAAGGCCCAACCGAAGTCGGGCCGGGTGATCAGAACTTGAAGACGGTCTGGAGAACAGCACCGAAATGCTCCTTGCCAGAAAAGCCCTGGGAGGAGTTGGACTCAGGCAGATAGAAGATTGCCGGAATCATGGTGATGTTGCTGGAGACCTTGTACTTCAGAGAGGCTTCCCAAGCGATCTCGGGAGCATCGGGATCAGTACCTGTTTGGGACTCGACGTACAGAGGGGCGCCGAAACCAACAGCCAGGGTGTGGGGGGTATTGGCGACCTTGTCCCACTGCAGACCCACCATCCAAGTTTGGGCCTCATCGACAGTGCTGCCTTCGAGATCAGACCAGCCATAAGCGAGGCTGACGGAAGGAATAAAACCAGTCTCTTCAGGCTTCCAGAAGCCGTTCAGAGCAAAGTTCTGGGAATCGACATTGTCAGCAGTGCCGCAGCTCTGCTTAACACCCGAGTAAGAAGTACCGAAGCCTGCGCCGCACTGACCGTAGCGGTAACCGATAGCAGCGCCCCACTTCTTGGTGCCGTAACCAATCTGAGCGGTGGTGTTGCCTTTGGATTCAGCAGTGAACATCCCTGCTGCGGAGCTCTCAGCTTCACCTTGGTCAGCAACGTAGTTCAGAGCAGCAGTCAGGCGAGGCTCACCCTTGGCGACTTTCTGCTTCCAGATCACACCAACGAGACCACCGGTCTCCTTGTTGTAGACGTTGCCAGCACCAAATTGACCACCGAACATATTCAGGGTCTTCACCGTGTAAGCCGTGGGCTTCATACCCAGGCTTTCGGTGTTGCGGGCCAGAGGACCAACGACAGCCGTCAGGCCTGAACCCACAGGGAACTTGTAGTACAAGCGATCGAGCTCGAACTCGTTTGCGGACATGCCGGAAACGTCAAGCTTGCGGAAGCCACCAGAGAAGGCGCCACCATCCTTCATGTTGCCGGCACGCAGGCGAGCAAACAGAAGGTCCTTACCGGTGAAGGAAGTCTTCAGGCCGAGGCGATAGTCGTAAGAGAAGCTGAACTTGTCGTACTTAGCCTTATCGCTAGATACCTCAGAGTCCATCACACCAGTCACAAAGGTGGCTTTACCTTTGAGCTTGGTGGTGGTGGAGAACTGAGCACCACGCAGTTCGCCAACCTTGGCTTCAAGGCCATCGACACGACCCTTGAGGATGGCCATCTCGGCGCCGAACTCGGCCATCAGGCGACGCAGCTCGTCGGTCACTTCAGTGACGCGGTCGAGGCAAGCGTTCAGCAGAGCAGCCGCTTCGAAGCGGGTCATGGCCCGGTTGCCACGGAAGCTGCCGTTGGGATAAACGGCGACGCAGCCGTAGGTCTCAACCAAACCAGCCAGAGCCTGGTAGGCCCAGTCGGTGGGGTAAACGTCAGAAAACTGGGTGACGCTGGTGACCTGATCAGCGGAAGTCGCGTAATCAGAAACGCCGTTGATGTTCAGCTCGGCGGCATTAGCGGCAGTGGCAAGCAGGCCAAGGGCGGCAGGAGCCACCAGCAGTTGCTGCAAAAGCTTCATTTTGGTTCTCACACCAAGAGAAAAGTGCTGGCAAGACATGCCAACGCCATCACTTTATTGGCGTAATATTCTCTCTCACATAACAGGAACTCAAGGGCTGTTTATGTATTGATTAAAACCATTCACTGGCCTTATCGCGCCAAAAAAAAACCCTCCACCGAAGTGGAGGGCAGAAAAGATCTGAAGGAGAAGAAGTCCTAGGACTAGATCTTTGGTTCAGAACTTGAAGGTGGTCTTCATGATGCCGCCGAACACATCATCCTTGCCATCCTCGTCGATGCCGAAGATTGCAGGGGTGACAGTGATGTTGTCGCTAACAGCGAAGCTGTAGAAGACTTCCCACATGGTGTTATCAACACCATCTTCATATGCGGGAGCAGAACCGATTGCGCCACCGAAGGAGTTGCCCTCAATGAACACGTCGCTCCACTCGAGACCCACATACCAGGACTCGATGTCCTTGCTCACACCCTCTTCATCAGCTGAGGAATAACCGGTGCTGATGGAAGGAACGACGCCTGCATCAGCTGGCTTCCAAGCTGCAGCGACACTGAAGCCTTCGCGGTCAGCAGTGGAAGAATTGCCGATGGCAAGGCCAACGTTTTGGTCGAAGGAGTAACCAACCTGAGCAAGCAGGTTGCCGTCGAAGGCTTCACCTTCGTAGAAGAGCTGCCAAGAAGAGGTGGAAGCAGACTCGTCAGTACCAAGGCCGGCGCTGGAATCAGCTCCATTTTTGGCGACGTAGTTGCCGCTCACCTTGAAGCCGCTATCTCCCAGGGTGTAGACAGCACCGACACCAGAGCCAGTGAAGCCCAGGTTGTTGGTGGTGGGTGCACCACCGTAGGTGAAGAAGTCGAGCAGCAGATCAGAGGGGTAGTACGTGGCATAGCCGGCGTACATGGAGGCATCGTCAGTACGGACGATGGGACCTGCGGTGACGCTCAGGGAGTCGCCAACAGGGAAGGTGTAGAACAAACGGCCAACCTTGACGCTGTTACCGCTGCTCATAGCGGTTTCGACGAAGGTGAGGCCGGTTCCGAAGATGGAATCGTCGAAGTTGCCAGACCGCAGAACGGTGGTCAGCTGATCCTTGCCGGTGAAGGAGGTAGCCAGCTTCAGACGCAGGTCGTAGTTGAGGGTCGTGGCTTCTTTGCCATCGATACCATCAAGAGCACCAAGCACCCAGGCGGAGTAACCCTTGAGTTTTGTGGTGGTGGAGAACTGGGTTGCTTCCAGTTCGCCGACGCGGGCCTCGAGGCCGTCAACGCGACCCTTGAGGAT